>JAYUWT010000293.1:0-4168 GCA_043753405.1 Saprospiraceae bacterium
ATGTCGCAAGGTATTGTAATTATGGAAGATGTGTTATCTGCACGTATTGCTGCCACCAGGCCACTCATAGGACCATGATTGTCAGGTTCATCAATTATAACAGGCAGTCCATTATAGTTTTGTACCTGATCGATTCGGCACGAAATGTAAACTCGAAGACAATGTTCCGATAATAAATCATAAATAATCTTATACAATGGTTTCCCATCTACTAGAAGAAGGCTCTTATCCTCGCCCATTCGGGAGCTTCGGCCACCACAGAGGATGATTCCGATTGGTTCGAATGATTTTGGTTTGGAATTATTACCTATCAAGAATTGATAACCTTATAATTTTTATATTCAAACAATCGTATCCCGGTGGCCAGCTCAACCCAATAAAGTATTTTATCTTTCAAACTGGCTCGTTGGCTGATCTTATCTCCTTCAAACACCCAATTCTGTCGTTTGATCCTTCTCTCCATAACTTCAGGGTGTGTTCCTGTGAAACCACCTAAGGCATCAATATCACTGTAGTCATATATTTCTTTGGAAATCCCGGCTACATAAGTATCATCGTGCCATAATTTATTAAAATCTTTGTGTTTCGAAGCCTGCACCAATGGGTCCTTTACCCATCCATAATGATAGATGTATGCATCCACGGAAACTACATTCAGTTTCCTGTCCTCGATACGGAAGCCCTGGGCATCTTTGTATGATCTTATGGATTTATTGTTTTTAATGATGCGGATCTCGTTTCTGTACCACTTGCGTGACGTCCCCACATAATCATAGGATCCGTAAAAATGTAAATATTTGAGTAATAATCCCTCCACTTTATCATTTTTTGCATGGGACAGCATGGCATGCGCAATGGTTTCGTGATATTGTTCATGTACTACCTCATCACTTTGTATGTAAAATGCCCAGTCATACGATGGGTCGATAATATCAAATGCTTTATTGGTTTCTTCAGCCAGAACACGGCCTCCCTCGCGCATGGAGTCGTCCCATACTGAATGACGGATCACAATTTTATTTGAGTCAATTGATTTGATCAGGAGCTCGGTAACATCATCACTGTTGCCGATCAGGACTATAAATTTATCACACAGCGGCAATACACTTTTAATCGCTTCTACGACGGGATAATCATATTTAAGTGCATTCCTGATAATGGTAAATCCGCAAACTTTCATTTTTTGGTCTTTAGTCTTTAGTCGGCGTGTTAGCATATTGGCGCTTTAGCGCTTTAGCTTGTTGTTGTCTAGAATCTAGTATCTAGTATCTGACTTCATCTGATCTTGGAATATTGTAATTCATCAGCTAATTTGTTCGCCTTATACACAGATCTTAATGCTTCCAGAATTCCACTCGAGTGCAAGGATACACACCTGTTATTGCTTTCTACATCATAGATATACCGTCCAGGCAAACTCTCTATATTTCCATCAAATATCAGACCGACTACCTGGCCTTTCTGATTGATCATAGCACTGCCACTATTTCCACCGATGATATCATGTGTAGTAATATAATTTAGTTTCGTTGCTTTGTTCATTGTGTTTTCAGCCTTCAACCATTTTTCAGGAAGATTCCATGGTTCTTTTTTACCATATGAATAATATTTGTCATATAATCCATAGAATGTGGTAAATACAGGTGCTGTGGTACCATTATAATTATAATCCTTCAACACTCCATCTGCAAATCTTAAAGTAAAGTTGGCATCGGGTGGGACTGCCGTTCCATATACACTGTATAAAGCCTGGCCCAATAGCTGAATATTCTGATTCTCAGCAGCAACAATAGGTTGGATAAGTCCCTGATAATAGGCCAAACTATCTTTCGACATTTTGGCATACATGAGGACAGGATCTTTAGAAGACAGGACCGCATCCGGACCCTGAGCAAATAATTCAGTCAGTTTTGCATGATTAGCCACGACAGTACCATTTACCAAAGACTTGGATTGAGCCGGAATCATTGCAGGGGTGTTGGCCCCATCAACCAACTTAAGTTTGCTGTTAGACCATTTATTTACCTTGGAAAGTTGAAATTCAACGATTTTTACTTCGATCTCCGGATGATAAGTTTCGTCAAGTTTTAGTTTGGCAATTTTTTCCTTTAACTGATCATCGCTATTGCCAGCCGATCTTTTATCAGCGGGTTTTTTCATTTCATTGGCAATGTCAATTGCCTTTGCTCCCAGTGCAAAAAGTTTCGAATTGGAATTGGAAGGAGAGAATATGATCTGTTTGCCATAATATTGTCTCAGATCATTTCTGCTTTTAGCAATTTTCGTCCAGAGGTCACCATATTTTGCTTTAAGTGCAGGTTTGGAATAAATAGCTGTTTTGAAAGACTTTTCGAAATTAGCCCTCTTTCCCATCATGTCCGGATCTTTCAGTCCTCCATATATTCCCTCATATGCCTTTAAACTATTGGTATAGCCAAAATATGTATCTGTCAATTCAAGTTTGCTTTCCGGATGTTGGGCGATATAAGACTCGTAGGTGGAGGTCAGGGTACGTAAAAGATCTATCACATGAGGTACAGAATAATCCCTGTCATATTCCAGCATTGATACTGTATTTAGTCGCTTTGTAGTGCCGGGATTACCGATAACGAAAAGAGGTTCATTGCCTTCAGCTCCGTCTTTTGACCAGGTATAATGATATTTGGTCTGTAATGGTTTTCCATCATCACCATATACTCTGAAAAAAGTAAAATCAAGCGTGTATCTTGGATAAGTAAAATTGTCCGGGTCCCCTCCGAAGAATCCCAGGTCGGTTTCGGGAGCCATGACAAGCCTTACATCAGAATATCTTTTGTAAGTATAAAGCTGAAAAATACTGCCATTATAAAACGTGTGGATCTGAGCTTTCATTCCGGTTTTAGTCTCAGCAGCTTTTACAAGTTCATCTATTTTAGCAGTTTTAAGTTTTGTCTTTTCCGATTCTGAAGTCCCGGAAGTCATAGCATCGTTTACGTCAGCTGTGACATCTTCCATAGCTACAAGTTGGTCGACAAATAGTCCTTCTACTTTCCTTTCTTCTTCAAAAGATTTGGCATAATATCCATCTTTTGGCAGATCTTCACCATTCTTAGTTACTTCTGTGACACTTTGTCTTCCACAATGGTGATTTGTCATTACAAGGCCATTCTCAGATACAAAAGACGCTGTACAATAAGTAGAAAATCTTAATGCTGCCATTCTTACACTTTCCACCCATTCATCAGATGGGTTGAATCCATAAGTATCCTTGAAGTATTGAGTAGGTGGATAGCTGAATGTCCACATCTTGCCGTTATCATATTTCCCTGCTTCCACATTGGGATAATAACCTGAATAATCATTGATCTCCTGCATACTTGAAGTAGAAGGTGTCAAAGGTGCTTTGGGAGCTGTCGGGGCAGTAGGTGCTTCCGCAGTAGCCGGGCCTGACTGTGATGCAGTTTGTGGAGTTTTACATGAAGTAACGAATAATAAACACATGATAATCAGTGAGTAGAAGTATGGCAAACGTATCTTTTGCATAAGGTTTTATTTAGATTTGAAAATATTATTAAATATATGAAATTTATATTTACGAGGAGTAATATCCATCTTTTAGATGAGGGAATTTTGTATCCTGGACTTTTTTGACCTTTTCATAGATCATATCTTTAAGTTGCTCAAAATTTTCTTTTGTGATTGCAGAAATAAAGATCCATGGTTGAGAATAATTACTTTGAAGATGAGTCAAATGCTCTTCCAGGATCTCTACTTTTTCTTCTTCTGTAAGCATATCATCAAACAGCTGTTTTTTATATGCATCTATCTTATTGCCCACTATGAAGGTGGGTATGTCCTGGGCACCCAATTCTACCAAAGTTTGCTGAACTGTCGCCAATTGATCTTCCATCCTTGGATGGGACATATCCACTACATGAATCAGGACATCACTTTCCCGGACCTCATCAAGCGTACTTTTAAAGCTTTCCACCAGGTGGTGCGGTAGTTTGCGAATAAAACCCACAGTATCAGAAAGTAGGAACGGCATTTTATTGATTACAATCTTCCGTACTGTAGTGTCGAGAGTAGCAAATAATTTATTTTCCACAAAGACATCTGCATCGGACATTACATTCATAATGGTGCTTTTCCCTACGTTAGTATAGCCAACCAGTGCTACTCTGACCGC
>JAYUWT010000294.1:0-4156 GCA_043753405.1 Saprospiraceae bacterium
CGCGAAGCCGCAAAGTATTTTGATATACTTGTGTTGGATCATATCATTGTAAGTGAGGAAGGTTTTTTTAGTTTTGCGGATGAGGGAATACTGTGAGAAATGTGGGAAATGTGAAAAATGTAATCAATGTGGTGGAATGGAAATGTGGGAATGAAATGAATAAATCCAAAACTAATTCACGTTTTGTTCCAACGGTATCACTTCCCCTTGAGCTGCCAATGTGCCGTTAGAGAGTTCACGTTTTACAAAATACATATCAATCTCGCCCACGTTCTTGGCGTAGATCTTACCACGGTATTCGCATTCGAATTTGTCTTTGATGAGTTCGTAAGTAGAAGCAGAAATATTGAGTACTCCAGGCGAGCCATTGCTTTCCATCCTGCTGGCAATGTTCACAGCAGACCCCCAGATATCATAAGCGTATTTCTTCTTGCCCACTACACCCGCAACCAGTGAACCTGTGTTAAGGCCAATGCGAATCTCCCATTGCGGTAACCCCACGTCTTCCCTGGCTTTGTTTTTCTTCCTAAGGTATTCCATGATATCCAAACCAGCTCTTACTGCATCTATTGAGTGAGTGGTATTGGGAGTGGGTATACCACCTGCACACATGTAGGAGTCACCAATGGTCTTGATCTTTTCGAGCCCATATCTTTCAATGATCTCATCCATCTCAGTGAAGAATTCATTGAGCTCTGCGGTGATCTCCTGGGGTGTTAATGTCTCCGCAATCCTTGAAAAACTCACAAAGTCAGTGAACATGACAGTGGCACTATCATATAAACGAGGACTGGATTTTCCTGTTTTTTGCAACTCAGCTGCCACTTCAAATGGTAAAATATTAAGCAGCAATGTTTCGATCTCAGCTTTACGCTGGTCAAGAAGTTTGTTTGTTTTGATTTTATTCTTGTAATCTCTAAATAGAATAAATATCATGGTAACTACCAATGCAAAACCAACAAGGAAAGCATTACGCACAAGCTTTGTTCTTTTGATCTCTTCGTCTTTCAGGGCATTTTGCTTGTTGGCAATATCGATCTCTTTTTCCTTCAGTCCCATTTCGAATTTGGATTGGATACTGTCTGCTTTAAATGAATTCAGGGAATCTGCCATTTTCGAGTATATAGACTCGTTGATATACGCTAGTTTGTAATCCTTAGTTTCTGCATACAAATTTGCGAGGCCCTTATATGCCATTTTCATTTCAACGCCAGCATTGCTGGTGGAAGCATACTGTTTTGCCTTTTCATAATATTCAATAGCTTTAATCTGGTCACCGGTCCATCTGTAATTGTCTCCCAATGCAAGGCAGGTTTGTGAAATGAAAAAGAGGCTATTCAGGTCTTTGCTGGTTTGATAGGCAAGGTCAAGCCATTTCTGCGCTTCTTTATAATTTTCTCTTCGTTGGTAGATCATACCGATCTTTGTTTGTACATAGGGCAGATACGTGCTGCTTTCACCCATTGCATTACGGGCCAAAATATACTCAGACAAAGCTTCAGTATCTTTATTCAATTTCATGTATACATCACCAATGTTGGCATGAGAGGTTCCGATATTATCCTCATCATTCAATTCCTCGGCGAGTTTCAGCGCTTTTCGAAGGTACTCCAACGCCTGGTTATATGTTCCCGGTTTATCTGCGTATATCAGACCGATATTATTCGTAGCAGTTGCCAGCCTTAATTTATTACCTATTTTCTCTGACAGTTCATAGGAAGGCAGAAAATATTCAAGAGCTTGTGCATTGTTACCCAAATTGTAGTGGATAGAGCCGAGATTGTTCAGCATATTGGCTTTTCCATCCATATCGCCCACTTCTTCGTATGCTTTAAGGGCCTTTAGCCACCAATTCTGGGCTTCCAGGAAAGAACTTCTGTCAAAATAGTAAAACCCCACCCATTTATACCCCAACGCAATACCCGGTAAATATTTTGAAGATTGAGCAAGGTTAAGTGCTTTTTTGCTGTGCTCAAATGCTTTTTTTGGTTCAGAACCTCTTAGGGCTTTGGCCAACTCAATATGGGTAAGAATTTTAGCTGAATCTGGGATGGTTGATGTTAAAACAGCATTCAGGCTGTCAAGTTTCTTATCCTGTGCATTGGAGTTTAGCGAAAGGATAACAAGGAGCGTTAAGATATATCGTCTGACAAAACTCATGGAGTGTTTCAGGCTAAAAATTACGACTATTTTTCGGCCGGAAAAAGAAAATGAGGGAGTTTCCTCCCTCATTCTATTCACTGATCATTTATTTAACTATTAGTTTCTCAAAATCCTGAACAGTTTTTGTCCTGCTTTAGTGTTCACCCTGATATAGTACTGTCCGTTAATCAGATGGCTGAGATCCAGTTCCGCTTTCTTCGCAGAAATCATCCTGATCGATTTGGCCTTGTATTCCCTGCCGGATACATCGAAGACTTTGATGTCTTTTTCTGTAACTCCAGTGAGGTCTGTTTCAATCACTACCCTGGTTGTGAACGGATTTGGATAAACCCTTTCTGTTCCTTCCATGTTGCCAATAGTGAAAGTACTCCTGCTTAAGATCGGACCTGGAACATAGGTTGAACCGCATTTATTAGATGATGAACTGGCTGAACTTGCGGAAGATGTTTTCTGACGTTTTTCAAATGATGAAACATTCCATGTTATATTCTTGCTGCCATCGAATTGAATCCTGAATTTTCCACCATTCTTAGAGAACACAATTGGTGGCTGTCCGGAAATTCTGGCGCCAGGCAAGTCTTCCTGTATGTAGTTATCCGGTCCCCTTGCTATCCAGACATCAATACCATTAATATTGGTATATGAATAGTTAGCGTAATAAGTCTGAATCCCTCCCACTAACGGCCCAACTTCAACACAATCGAGTGATGGTTTTACAGACTTCACTGTGTTTCCGTAAGGATTGACATACAATGTTCCGTTGAGGAAAGTGGTGGTGTAATTTCCGGAATTTGTTCCTGAAATGCCCGTTGGAATAATAATGTATTCGCCCGCTGCAAGATTGCTGAAATTAGTTGTCTCAGCATTCGTTGCTATGTTTTTGACTTTGTATGCAATGGTGAGTCCACTAATATTAGGAGTCAATGTAGAAGCGAATACAGGTGTTTCTCCATTGTTAGTGATCAGGTCATTTGCATCAACAGTCAAAGGAATTCCGGTAATGGTAAGGTCTACTGTTTTTGTAACAGCTGCAAAATAATTTCCCGAGCCGGCATAATTCAAGGCAACACTATAAGTTCCCTTGTTTGTTGGTGCCGTAGAGCTTGCAGAGTATACAGTAGGGGCTTTGCCACTATAAGTATAACTAATTGCCAGTACTTCACTGTTTGCACTGGTGATTGTTCCTGTTACGGACTTCTGGTTACCATCATATTCAACTGTGCTGTTTAAAGCACTGATCACCGGGGTAAATTTGGTTATCGTATAATCAACAGATTGTGTTCCGTTATTGTAACCGTCATTTCCGGCAAATGTCCCAGTTGCCCTGTAAGTGCCGGCATTTGTTGGAGAACCATTCAACGGTCCACCTGAAAGCAAGCTGTAGCTGATTACAAGAGCTGGAGACAATGCATTGCCACCTGCGTCTGTAACCGTTCCAGTGGCTGTTTTGGCAGTACCTGAATATACCAAAGACCCAGTAGGTGCATTCATTGTTATCACCGGAGTCAATTTACCTATACTGAGAGCTACGGTTTTAGAAACCGCATTGTAATTCTGAGATTCAACATAACTGATCGATGCAGTATAGCTTCCGCCTGCAGTTGGTGCTGTAGCCGATGGTCCATAAGAAGGTGCACTACCACTGTAACTGTACGATAGTGTCAATGTTTCACTATTCACACCTGCAATAGATGCAGTTACTGGCCTTGGACTTCCGTTGTAAGTGAATGTTTGTGGATCAGCAGCGGTTATTACCGGTGTATACTTATTGATCGTTAGTGTAACGTTTTCTGTTGCCGTATTATAGTTAGGATTAGCCACATTACTCACAGCAACATTATAACTTCCTGCATTTGTTGGAGCAACAGCGGTTGGCCCATATACCGTTGGAGCATTTCCAGAATAACTGTATGCTAGTGTCAACGTTTCATTATTGACTCCTTGAATTGTTCCGGTGATCGATTGCTGAGTTCCGGAGTAGGTTACTGTCTTA
>JAYUWT010000295.1:0-4154 GCA_043753405.1 Saprospiraceae bacterium
TTGTCTCAAGAAACTACTAAACTCTAAAATCTTTATACGATAATATATTTGTGTATAAACCCTAGATCACAGAGGGGGAAAGTGTTTGATGGCAGATTTCAGATTAAGAAAAAATTGAAGTGAAACACTTCAACCTCCGTGTCCTCTCTCCAAACCTGCTATTCCTTTAATTTTGAAATGGGGTGATTTGGTTATTAGAAATGTAAATTTATAACTCTTAAAACACATTTATTACATGGTCCACTTTCAGAAATTTGGGAAAATGTTTATATGCCGTATTTGAACCTCCGCGGTCCCAACCTTCAAGCCCAGAAGTTATAAAAATTATACCACTGATGCGGATACGCCTTAGCCTTAGCCTCAAGATGTGCTACATACTGGTCCAATAAAACTTCCGCCTTTTCACCATTGTATGCCTCACTGCAACTGAACCGATAATGGTATTTACTGTCCTTCATCGCATAAACAAAAGCTACCGGGGCTCCAAGGCGTGAGCCCATATAAAATGGACCATACGGGAATGTAGCCTCCAAACTCAGAAATGTGGTCTTTAATGTGCGCATCCCCTTGAGGTATCTATCGGCATGCATGCACACAAAACCTCCGGCATCAAGAGCTTCTTTAATTTTGATTACAAAAGAAATGTCATCCGATATAGGAATAATGGAAAATGATTTACCGGAAGCATGTTTTTCCAATAGTTTTTTGATCTGCTCATGTTCATTGTTAAGCATGACAATGTGGATACTTGCATCAATCCGGTATAAAAGTTGACCTGCTATCTCCCAGTTGCCCAGATGTGCTCCCAGCAGAATAGCTCCCCGGCCGTTGGCGGCGAGCTCATGCAATTGAGCTTCATTGTTAAAGTCAAAGGTAAGTTTACTCCCGGCGCCCATGTAGACAGCCAATTTATCTATGAGCGATTGACCAAACAGATCAAACACTTTGTACCGGTTTCTAACAGAAGAAGGTGAGGGAATATTGACCTTCCGGAGGAAAGTTATCAGGCTTTGATTGGCCTGTTTCGAAAAGAAAAGATAATATACAGCAACAAACTTAAGAAGGATGTAAGCACATCCCAAACCTAGTCGCCTGATCATCCAAAGAAAGATAGAAAATCCAATGGCATTTGCTTGTGATTTGCCGGTCCATTGGTCTGCCATAATTTTTTTTAAAATTAGGCTTCTACTTTTACCTGGATATGCTCATATATGAAGCTGTAAAAGTCTTCAAAGGTCTTCAATTTTGTAAATTCCTCGCCTGCCATTTTGAATCCAAAGTTTCTTTCGATCAGCACTACCAGATCTACAAAGTCTAAACTATCGAGACCTAAAGTATCTTTAATATTGGCTTGCGGAATTATAAGGGATCTATCTACTTCAAACTCTTCAGAGAGAAATGAATTGATAGAATCAACGATGTTAATTTTGTCCATAATGCAAATGTAAGTAATATTGTAACAATCCTATTCAGAATATTTTTTCAATATTAAAGAAGAGTTCGTCCCGCCAAAACCAAAACTGTTGGACAAGACGTAGGTTAGCGATTTATGCTGCATTTCAGTGACAAGGTTGAGTTTTTCCGAATGTTCATCGGGAATGTTAAAGTTTATATTGGGTGCTATAAAACCATTATTCATCATGAGGATAGAATAAATCATTTCGCTGCTTCCCGCCATCCAGCATTCATGGCCGGTCATGGACTTAGTAGAACTGATAGGAACAGTATTTGATCCGAATACATGTGCTATGGCCTCGGCTTCTGCTGTATCGCCGGCGGGAGTACTAGTAGCATGCGCGTTGATGTAATCTATATCAGCGGCCTTAAGATTAGCCTGGTCCAATGCCATTTGTAAAGACCTTACCTGACCATCTATACTAGATCCGGATATATGTTCCCCATTGGATGAAAATCCATACCCTACTATTTCCGCCAGTATAGTCGCGCCTCGCTCCAATGCACTTTCCAAAGTTTCAAGAACCAATGCTGCAGCACCTCCTGCAGGTACCAGTCCATCCCTGTCTTTATCAAAAGGTCTCGAAGCCTTAGTAGGATCTTTCTCATTGATTGAAAATGTTCCCAGGCCATCGAAGCTTGCGAATGCATATATATTTACTTCCTGAGCTCCGCCGCATAAGATCATCTTCTGTAAACCTTGTTTTAACAATAAATATCCGATCCCAAGTGAGTGAGAGCCGCTTGCACAGGCTGCACTGAGTGTAAAGTTGACCCCGGTGAGTGCAAATATGGTGGAGAGGTTCATATTAACCGTGGAGTTCATGGATTGAAATATAGCTCCTGAACCCAATAGGGTAGTGTCCTTTTTTTGTTTGACCAGTTCAATGGATTCGTAGACAGGTTTCACCGTACTGTCATTGCCGAAGATGATGCCGCATTGCAATGCCTTGATTTGTTCTGGTGTAACTCCGGCTTGGGCAAATGCTTCTTTAGCTGCTACATAAGCAAATTCGCCTTCTTCAGGTAACATGATTCTAGCTCTTCTGTCAAGCTGAGTTTTAAGATCGGGTCTGGGCACCAAGCCAACCAATCCGGAACGGTATCCAAAATCTTTCCGTTCCTGGTCAAATACAATACCTGAACGGCCATTCATCAAAGATTCCAGCACTTCCTCCTTATTCAGGCCGATACAGGAATAAACCCCCATGCCTGTTATCACCACTCGATTCATAAGATACTGTCTTTTGACAAATTTAACATGATAATGAACTTATGTTTTAATTATATTTTTTCAAGCTTTTTCGCTTCATTCCATAAAGCATCCATCGACTCCAGGGTCATCTCGGACAATGGAATAATGGCTTTTTCCTCGATATATTCAAAACGTTTTTTGAATTTATGATTAACTTTTTGAAGGGCTTGTTCCGGGTCGATATTATTAAATCTGGCATAATTGATCAATGAAAACAAAACATCTCCAAATTCTTCTGTTTTGCGTTCCTCACTTGCATCAGTATCCTCCAACACTTCGTTCAATTCTGCCAACTCTTCCAGAACTTTGGACCAAACATCCCGGGAGGTCTCCCATTCAAATCCAACCTGAGCAGCTTTATCCTGCATCCTGTATGCCTTGATCACTGCAGTAAGTGAATTGGGAACACCACCTAATACTGATTTTTTCCCTTCAGTTAGTTTGATCTTCTCCCAGTTTCGTTTCACTTCATCTTCATCTGTGATCTTCAGATCACCATATATATGAGGGTGCCGTCGTTTCAACTTTTCGATTTGCGTGATCATTATATCTGAAAGAGTGAATTTGCCTTTTTCTGTAGCGATCTTTGCATAGAACAGGATATGCAATAACACATCTCCAAGTTCTTCTTTAAGATTATCCCAATCTTCCAGGGCTATAGCTTCTGTTAGTTCGTAGACTTCTTCGACCGTTAAATTACTAAGGGTCTGGATAGTTTGTTTTTTATCCCACGGGCATTCTGACCGGAGCGTATCCAGGACCAGGATCAGATCATTAAATATGTCGGAATGTGTCATTCTTAATAAGATTTACGATAGTAAAAGTAACATTTCAAATCATATGACCCATCAAAGTGCGTTTGATGTTGAGGTAGTCAACATTTTGTTCATCTGCTGGTATAATAAGTGGAATCCTTTGGTTGATCTCAATTCCGGCATTGGTTAAGAAATCGAGCTTAAGTGGATTATTGGTAATAAGATTAAGTTTTTGAATCTGCAGCAATTTTAATACCTCCACTGCTGATGAATATTCCCTTTCATCGCCCCTAAAGCCAAGATGGATATTTGCATCCAGGGTATTCATTCCTTCGTCCTGCAATTGGTAAGCTTTTATTTTATTGATCAGTCCGATACCTCTGCCTTCTTGCCTAAGATACACGAGATGGCCACCTTTTTGAGCGATCATCTCCAGGGCACGATGAAGTTGAGGGCCGCAATCACATTTTTTAGAACCAAATGCTTCCCCGGTGATGCATTCCGAATGCAATCGCACATACGGTATTTCTCCCTCCTGGATGGATTTACTAAGTACAATAAGGGGCATTGGGTCATCGGAGGATTCTGAGAAAACAGAGATAATAAAATCTCCATAGATAGTGGGTAAATTGGCTTGGGACTGTAGTGCTATCAACGATATTTTATATTTCGGTATTTCTGAATGCAGT
>JAYUWT010000296.1:0-4091 GCA_043753405.1 Saprospiraceae bacterium
TCCGGCGCCTGCGACTGCGAGCGGGACTGCCAGACAGAGAGCATGGCGAGCACCAGTCCGGCGGCGGCGACGTATTGCGCTTTCATCATGTCACTCCTGCTGCCAGTCCGATCAAACGATAAATCTCATTATTTTCCTTGACCGTTAAGGCTGCCAGTTCTCCACGTTCTTTGCCTGAAGTTTTTGCTTCTTCAATTACTTCATGAATTAGATCATCAGCATCAACTACTGTTCCTTCCCTGGACTTCATTTTGCCCGTGGGTAATTCAACCATGCCATAAGATAGATGAAATAAATGGTCTGCATAAGGTTCTTTTAATGCCTTCATGATTGAAAACAAGACCTGGAAGTGGTAATTCTGTTCATCCCCAACCACATAAACCATATGATCAAAACTCAGTTCCTCATAACGTTGCATAGCCAGGCCAATGTCCTGGGTCATATATACTGATGTACCGTCAGAACGAAGAATCAGTTTACGATCGAGGCCCTGGCCCGTAAGATCTATCCAGACAGATGAATCTTCCTGTCGTTCGAAAATACCTTTTTCCAGACCCGCATTCACAGCATTCTTTCCCAATAAATATGTCTGTGACTCATAATAATTGCGATCAAACTGAATGCCTAATTGACTGCAAGTTTGCTCCATACCGGAATAAACCCAATTATTCATGATCTTCCACAAGGTCAAAGTTTCTTCGTCATTCTGCTCCCAAAGTTTGAGCATCTCTCTGGCTTCTTTACCCAGAATGCTGTAGGTGTTGAAATATGTGTTTTTATAATTTGCAAAAAATGCCTCTGAAGTCAAATTTTTATCTGAATTGCCATACAACAATATTGCTTCAGGATTTTCCTGCCATGTTTTATATTCTTCTTTAAATTTATTTTCGAACATCACATAGAGATCCCCTACGAAATGATCCCCTTTCTTATTTTCAGTGATTGGATCTATATTATTACCCCACTTCTGATACGCCAGCATGCTTTTACATATTGCTATACCCCGGTCATTGATAACCTGAGCTTTGATTACCCTGTGCCCGAGCGCTTTAAGAATGTTGGCAGATGCATTACCGAGGAGCATATTACGGATATGGCCCAGGTGTAGAGGTTTATTAGTATTAGGGGAACAAAACTCTACTAAATATGTAGAAGGAACAGTAAGTTTCTGTAAGACATTATTAACATTTAAACCATTAAGGATACCTACCCAATAAGATTGTGAAAGTGTAAAATTTAAGAAACCACCGACCACTTCTATCCGGTTTACTATTTCATTTTTTCCATTCAGCCATGTTTTAATTTCATTGCCGAGCTGATTTGGGTTGATCCCAAGATTTTTTGCAAATGGAAATAATGTAACTGTAAAATCCCCTTTTATATCTGTTTTAGTCAGAGAAACAGGGATGGAATCTGCTTCAATCTTTGTCTTGTATAGGGTTTCAATAGCCTGACTGACCAGAGTTTGTATTGAAAGTATTATGTTCATTGTATAACATTTCTTGAGTGTGCGAAATTAATAAAATAAGTTTAAGATCACGGGAATAACCAACGATCCTTATAAAGTAGTGTCATATAAAAAAAACCTGCAAAGCTTCTTTATCAATCAAGTGCTCATAGCTACCCATTCTAGATTTATTAATTAGCTTTGTCAATCACTTTTAAGCAGCCATGAATAAAATATATTTCAAATACGGTTTTCCAATAAGTCTGGTATTTGTTATGTTATGCCTTGCTTTCAACGACCATGTAGCTTTTCTTGTGCAATGGAATGACGTGTACAATCTTCATATTGATTCAAAAGCATGTTATTATATTTCTTTGATCTATTTAAGTATAGTGACAAGTATCACCAGTTATTATTTTTACTTAAAAATGATTGAGACTCATGTAGAAGAAGAACTTCATCCCGGCTGTTTTACCTTATCTTTTTTGCTGGGATTACCTGTGGTTTGCCTTGCCATTATTGGCCCTTTTGCTCATGGCATGATCGCTTTATCGATTCTGGCATCCATGACCTGGGTATTAATGAAGGTGTACTATGCGGTGATGGAATTTTATAAAGTATAAGTAATTAAGTCGCACCTTCCGCGCTCAGGAGTCGTCCATGGGCTATGCCCATGGTTATATGAAGTCGGCCTTTCAGGCTTTTACATAAAAGCTCTAAATCACCAAGCGATTCTGTTTCATCTTTGCTTCATTGTCCATTGTCAATTTTAAATTGTCAATTTCCTAAATCTTCGTCTAATTGTTTCATCTCCGCCTCACTCTCAACTCTCCACTCTCCACTCTCCACTAACTAAAGGTGTTGAATAATATCATACTGTGTCAAAATATGTTTCTGACCGGTAGCATCTTCGACAAGGACAGCCGGGATTTTTTTGCTTATGTACTTACTAAGCTCTTTAATGGAAAGCGATTCATCAACGATCGGAAATGGTTCATTCATTACATCTTTGACGGTGACATTGTCAATGTTCTCACTGTTGGACAACAAGGAAGCCAATATATCACTTTCGGTTACTGACCCAACTATATAGCCATTAGAATTGACGACCATCTGGGAGATATCATTGTCTTTCATCAGGTCAAATACATCCCGCAACTTGCTTTCAGCCTGGGCGCTGATAAGAGTGGGATTGTTTTTCTTACGAATGAGGTCAGCCAGCTTGAGATCCTGACTAATGAAACCTCTGTCACGCATCCAATCATCATTGTAAATCTTTGCTACATATCGGGATCCATGGTCATGAAATATGATCACTACAACATCAACAGGGGTAAGTCTTTCCCTGATCTGCAATAAACCTGCCATAGCGGAACCCGCACTATAGCCCAGTAACATACCTTCTTCCCTTGCCAATCTCCTTGCTGCTAAGGCTCCGTCTTTATCGGTTACTTTTTCAAAATAATCGATCATAGAGAAATCAACATTTTTGGGTAGGATATCTTCTCCTATTCCTTCAGTAATATAAGGGTAGATCTCTTTTTCATCAAAGATGCCTGTTTCCTTATATTTCTTGAATACGGAACCGTAGGTATCGATGCCAATAATTTCTATATCTGGATTTCTCTCTTTCAGGTACTTTGCTGTGCCACTCACAGTCCCACCCGTGCCAACTCCCACCACCAGTTTGGTGATTTTTCCTTCGGTTTGTTCCCATATCTCAGGACCTGTGGTTTCGTAATGGGCAAGTGTATTGGCCAGATTGTCATATTGATTGAACCAGTAACTGTTTGGAATCTCTTTGCTTAGTCTTTCAGCCACTGAATAATAGGATCGGGGATCAGTGGGTTCCACATTGGTAGGGCAGATGATAACCTCCGCTCCCACTGCTTTCAGGACATCCATTTTCTCCTTCGATTGTTTGTCGCTGGTTGTAAAGATGCATTTATAACCCCTTACTGCAGCTACCAGGGCAAGGCCCATTCCTGTATTGCCGGAAGTACATTCGATGATGGTGCCTCCGGGTTTTAGTTTGCCTGTTGCTTCGGCAACATCAACCATTTTTAAAGCCATACGGTCTTTGATGGAGTGCCCGGGATTGAAGGTTTCTACTTTGGCCAGGACAAGGCAGGGCAGTCCTTCCACTACCTTGTTGAGTTTGATCATGGGAGTGTTGCCTATGGTTTCCAGGATGTTATTATAATACATGAGTTGTTGTTGTATCGATTAATTTCAGGGGCAAAAGTAGGGAATAATTTGGAAAGGAAATTAAGAGCAACGAGTTATCTAACTTTCCTTTGTGAAGTCTTATTGATGTATACAATTAACAAATTGATTTCAAAGGTTAGAGCCTTCTAAGAATAATAATATAGAATATCTATCACTTGATGATTTTTCCTTTTATCCTGATCTATGTCAATGCTCATTGTTGTACTAATTATATTACCCAATCTTCCTAATCTGATCTTAAATAATTGTTTATAAAGTTCATCCAGTTTATATTGTAAAATATCCGGCATATTAATAGCTTCAGAAGTTTTAAGATAAAATTTATACCAATCTGAACTTCGTTCAAGTATTGTATATCTTGGAGTAATTTGATGTAATCTGTAATTTAACAACCTTATTATTTCTTGTTCTTCAT
>JAYUWT010000297.1:0-4090 GCA_043753405.1 Saprospiraceae bacterium
ATCTCAGGATCCACTATCTCAATGGAGCAGTAAAACTACATGATAAGTGTGATCTATTGATATTGTACCAGGTTCCCACCACCAATGCTTTTTCGTCTACCTTCGAAACATTATGGAAAAATATTCAAAACAGAAAGATATCTACCTTCTTCATTTTGGGAGGGCAAAGTAATTTAACCCGTTTTAACCAGTTGCAAAATGTATTGCAAGTGAGTCCCGGACAGGCAAGCATGAATGATGTGTATGGATTGCTACAACCTGATTTTCCCATTTTCTCGGTAAAAGATGAGTGGAAAACAGTTCTTCCTACCTTCCCTCCGTTGCAGATACCTTTTGGAAATTTTATCAATGGTCCGTCTTCCAATGTTCTGATGTACCAAAAAATTGGCCGTGTGGAAACCAAATTTCCCTTATGGTCCATAGGGATGCAGGATGGTAAGAAAATTGGTGTCCTGGCCGGAGAAGGCCTGTGGAGATGGAAGATGAGTGAATCTGCCCGGACCAATAAGACGGTTGTTTTTAATGATCTTGTATCCAATACCATTAAATATCTGGCGACGAGGGAAGATAAACGAAAATTTAAAGTACGTTCTGATGAGACCAATTATGAAGAGACTGACAACATCACTTTATCAGGAGAACTATACAATGAGAACTATGAATTGGTAAATGCACCTGAGGTAAGTCTGGTCCTTATCAATCAAAATAAAAAAGAATTCAGATATACATTGGACAGGACAGAGCTAGGTTACAAATTGGATATCGGTCAATTAAACAGTGGTCAATATAGTTATATAGCCAAAGTAAATTTCCAGGGCAAAGAATTGACTTCTTCGGGGACTTTTAATGTAAGGTCCATAGGTAAAGAAATGTTTGACCTCGTGGCGGATTTTGGATTAATGAGGCAGTTGTCTGCCCAGTCAGGAGGTATTACTTTGTATGAAGATCAGCTTGACAAGCTTGTTGAAATGATCAAATCAAATGACCTGATCAAACCTGTCATTACTACCATTAAAAAGACCGATCCTTTGATCAATCTTAAATGGATCTTTGCTCTGTTGGCAGTCTTGCTTACAGCAGAATGGTTTCTTCGTAGGTATATGGGAAAATATTGAGTTATGGATTTCGGCAAACTGGAAGACATTTCTGATGTAGATTTTTCACTGCCGCGTGTTGACCATGTTTATTTTAAAGACAATGGGAATAATTCCTTAAATATTTTTCTCGGTGCCACAGGATGGAGCATGCCTAAATGGAAGGGAAACATTTATCCGCCCAAATCCAAAACTGATCAATTTGCGAGACTTTACAGCGAGCAATTCTCTACCATAGAATTTAATACTACTTATTATCAGGTTCCTCCTGAAGCTCTTATGACCAGATGGTACGACAATACGGTAGACGATTTTGTCTTTTGCCCCAAGATGTTCGTCGGTATCAGCCAGAGTTCAAATATCGGAATGGGTAGTTCTATCCTGCCGGATTTTTTGAACAGGATGACGATGTTTAAAGAAAAACTTGGCCTCATCTTTATGCAGATGCCGCAAAGTTTTTCTACTTCAAAACTTGAATCTTTTAAAAAGTTTGTACAAAACTGGAAGCCCGGCATTCCACTCTCAATAGAGTTACGCCATGAAAGTTTTTTCGAATCAACATTAGCTCATGAAGTTGCAACTTTAATGGCAAACTCAGGTATATCCTGGATGATCACAGATGTAGCCGGTAAAAGAGGAGTAAGCCATGGTCACATCACTGCTCCTTTTATGGGTGTCCGTTTTGTTGGCAATGATGATGAAACTGACTTTGCACGCATTGATGCCTGGATAAACCGTTTAATGAGCTGGCAAAAGAATGGAGTTGAGGTGCTTTACTTTTTCATCCACACACCTGAAAACCTTACTCCTCAGAGATTGTGTGATTATTTTGCAGAAAAATGGTTTGAGAAAACCGGTAAGCATTTGAAAATACCTGGGCTTGAGAAGAGTATCTTTGATTAGTCGAACACTACCTATTGATTAAGATCTAAATTGAAGTCAGTTAATAGAAGATTTATTCAATTACATCTTATAAAATTGTCATTACCATTCTGATTATCATATATTTGCATCACATTTAATGCTATTTCATATATGTATTAAATTTATATGTATAATTTTGATAATCAATTTACAAAACACTTCTATGCGTTTCTTAAACTTATTATTCATTTTATTCCTGATTACAGGTTCTGCATGCTCTCAGGAAAAACCTTTTCTGGCATTCCAACGGCAATCATCTAATGGTAAATATAAATTTACTGAAGTCTTTGGCGACCCTGCTAAATCACGGTTTTATACACTTAAAAACGGGTTAACGGTCATCATTTCAGAGAATCACCTCGAACCTCAGGTCATGGCATTGATTACGACAAAAGCAGGTTCGAAGAATGATCCCCATGATCATACAGGATTGGCACATTATCTCGAACACATGCTCTTCAAAGGGACTGATAAATTTGGTACCAAAGATTACGGCAAAGAAAAAGTAGAGTTGGATAAAATTGATGCTTTGTACGAAAAATACGGTCGCACTACAGATGAGGTTCAACGAAAAAAAATATATCGCGAGATAGACAGCATCTCCAATGTGGCCTCTAAATACGCTATTGCAAATGAATATGACAAATTGATGGCAGACGTAGGATCCAAGATGACCAATGCATTTACAAGCTTTGAGAATACTACTTATATGGAAAATTTTCCATCCAACAATCTTGACAAATTTCTTCAGATACAACAGGAAAGATTCAGGAAGCCTGTTTTGAGGCTTTTCCATACAGAACTGGAAGCTGTATATGAGGAAAAAAATATATCCCTGGACAATGGTGACAATAAGATCTTCGAATCCATGTTTGCTTCCCTGTTCAAAAAACATCCTTATGGCACTCAAACTACCATTGGAACAATCGAGCATCTAAAAAATCCTTCTTTGGTGGAGATCCGCAAATATTATGAGAGATATTATGTGCCGGGCAATATGGCTATCATCCTTGCAGGCGATTTAGATCCTGAAGAGACGATAGCTATGGTGGATAAATATTTTGGCAATATGCCCGGCAAAGCAGCTCCCGGCTTTATATTTCATGCCGAAGAAGAGGTTGATTCTGTTACAAGAATTACAGTTTACAGCCCTGATGAAGAAAAAGTAGCGATCGGTTACAGAATGCCAAGTGCATTAGACAAAGAAGCAGTTACAGCAGATCTGGTTTCTTCTATATTGTACAATGGAAAGAGCGGATTGATCGACAAAAACCTGGTATTGGATCAAAAGATCCTCGAAGGATATGCATTTACCTACCTTTTAAAAGATCATGGTATTTGCTGGTTGCAGGGCAAGCCTCAGGATGGGCAAACTCTGGATCAGGTGAAAAATTTATTTTTAGAGGAGATCAAAAAATTAAGATCCGGTGATTTTGATCCATCGATCATACAGGGGACTGTCAACAACCTAAAGATCCAACGCATCCAACAAATGGAAAAATGCACCAATACAGCATTTTTATTACATGATGCTTTCGTATTAGGTAAACCCTGGGTAGATTATCTAAATGATCTTCAGGCAATGTCAGCGATCACAAAAGAAGATATCATGAGATTTTCAGCGAAATACTTCCAGAATAACTATACAGTAGTTTATAAAAGGACAGGTGAGAATGACAAATCTGCCAAGGTTCAAAAACCTGAGATCCATCCTGTGGAAACAAACAGGGACGATCAATCAGAGTATCTTAAAACTTTGTTCGCCACCACCCCAGAAGAGATCCAGCCTAAGTTTCTTGACTTCGAAAAAGACGTACAAAAAGGTACAATTAAAAAAGGTATACCACTTTGGTACGTGCCCAATACACTCAATCAATTATTTACGGTTTATTATAAATATGACTTCGGGACCAACGCCAATCCGAAACTTGACCTGGCTATGGACTACCTGAACTATATTGGCACAACTACAAAGACCAACGAACAGATCAATAAAGAAATGTACAATCTGGGTCTTAACTGGGGCGTAAACGTCAGTGCAGAGGACATGTATATTTCTTTAAGTGGACTTG
>JAYUWT010000298.1:0-10922 GCA_043753405.1 Saprospiraceae bacterium
CATCTCGAACATCATCTTAGACAAATTATCAAATATTAAATAACACTGATCTCTTCTCCAATGAATAAAAATACGTGGATCCTGATCGTGCTTATAATATCCAAATTTGTGATCCAGTATTTTTTAATTGGTCCCGGTTATGAGTTGCACAGAGATGAATTTTTACATTTGGATCAGGGATATCATCCTGCCTGGGGATACCTTTCCGTCCCCCCGGTAACATCCTGGATTTCTTTTATTATTATGATGTTGGGTGGTGGGGTATTCTGGGTAAAATTCTTCCCAGCACTTTTTGGGGCTATAACTATATGGATAGTCTGGAAGATTATTCAGGAGTTGAACGGCAATACCTTTGCCTTGCTAATGGGTGGTTTGGCAGTAATGTTTTCTGTTATCTTCAGGATCAACACCCTCTTTCAACCCAATTCCCTGGACATTCTCATGTGGACCTTATTTTATTTTACATTGATAAAATATATCAAATCTGAAAACCCAAAATGGCTTTATTGTGCATCGATAGTTTTTGGATTTGGATTTTTGAATAAATACAATATTGTTTTTTTGGTGATTGGATTATTTATTCCATTCATTTTTTCAAAGTATAGAAAGCTTTTTACTAACAAACACCTTTATCTTTCCCTCCTTTGCGCCCTCATCATCATGCTTCCCAATATTATTTGGCAATACAAACACAACTTTCCTGTCATCCTTCATATGCAGGAATTGGCGGATACCCAACTGGCCAATGTTGACAGGATGGACTTTCTGAAAGAGCAGGTTCTTTTTTTCATCGGCAGTATCTTTGTGATTATAGCCGGATTCGTCGGGATGTTTACATTTCAGCCTTTCAGAAAATATCAGATTTTATTCTGGACTTTTCTGATTACACTCTTTTTGTTCATTTATTTCAAAGCAAAAGGTTATTATGCCATTGGACTTTACCCGGTCTTTATTGCGTTTGGAAGTGTCTATCTTGAACATTTAACATCAGTTAGTTGGAAGAGGTACATAAGACCGGTGGCTTTACTGTGTCCGGTCTTATTGTTTTTACCTATCATAAATCTGGTTTTTCCTATTCTCAGTCCGTTCGAAATCAGCAAGCGCGCAGATTCATTTAAAGACATGGGTCTGCTGAGATGGGAAGATGGTGAGGACCATTCCTTACCGCAGGATTTTGCAGACATGCTGGGATGGAATGAATTGGCCCATAAAACAGATAGTGCCTATGAATTTATCAAAACCAAAGGGCAGACATTTATCCTTTGTGATAATTATGGACAAGCGGGTGCTATCAATTATTATTCAAAAAATAAAGAAATCAGGGCCGTTTCATTCAATTCGGATTATGTGTCTTGGTTTGATTTGGGGAGCAAAATTGAAAATATGATTATGATCAAAGAAGACATGAATATACAGGAGGATATGCCATATATGCAAACGCTCTTTTCCACAATCACTACGTTTGATAAAATAAATAATCCCTTCGCAAGAGAATCCGGAACTACTATTTATCTCCTGACCGATCCAAAAGTAGATATCAATAAATATCTCCAAAGCGAACTGTCGCAAAAGATTGATTAATTGGAGTAATTTTACGTCTTAATGCTTAATAAACAAAAATGTACAGAATAATCCTCCTTGCTATTGTATCCCTTTTTTTGTCCGGCCAAATATGGTGTCAGGTAAAATTAACCATTGATGTGAAGCCTGACAAGATCTTTATCGAATATGCCGAAAGTAAACAGATCATTAATATTGATTTTCTGATCACTAATTCTTCTACTGATACTTTTTCACTCGATAAATTAATATTGAGTGTATTTGATAAAAATGGTGTCTTAATACATAAAAAATTCCTGGATAATAATGGCACTGCCCCAAGCATTCAAATGTGCCCGAAACGAATGTGGGAAGGAATTTCAACACATTTATTTTTCAACCCATTCACAGAGTTTGACCTTTCAATGCCTATACATCAATTAAAACTGGAATGGTATTTTACAGACAATGCAGGAAAAGAATTAAATCTTAATTCAACAATTAATCCGGCAAAATACGAACAAAAGGGAAAATATATTTTTCCTCTTAAGGGCAAAATACTTGTGTACGATGCTCATGATTATAATGCTCACCACAGAAGGTTTGATTACAATTTTGTATTTATTAAAGAGTTAGGCATCAGTGCTAATTTTATGAGATTTGCATACGATTTTGTTGTACTTAATGAAGCAAATGAGCAATACCGGGGCGAAGGAAAAAACGATTTTGATTATTTTGGATTTGGCAGTCGTGTGTTTGCAATTGCTGAAGGGGAAGTAACATATGCTTCAAATGTCCATAAAGACGACAAAAATTTCAATATCCCTGAGATCCGGAACAACCCATTAGAATTGTACGGTAATTGTATTGCCATCCGTCATTCAGATGGTGTATACAGTATCTACGGCCATTTAAAACATAATAGCCAGACGATCAAAAAAGGGGATAAAGTAAAAGCCGGACAGGAGATCGGGCAAATTGGAGTTTCCGGTAGTTCATTTTTTCCGCACTTGCATTTTGAGATGAGGACAGGTATTCAAAATTCATCTGAAGGTGTTCCATCTTATTTTTCCAATGTAAAATTAGTACAAGGAACATTGAAAAGTAAATTAAGTTCCGGCTGTGTAGAGACGGGAAACATTTTGGAAATTACTAAATAAATTGTTCTTGACTATTAAGGATTTAAAATGCCGGACAATTAACTGAACATTTGCATATCCGGGGTTAATAAAACAGTAATTTTAAAGTTTTCATTCAGATGAGAAGATATATCTTCCCCGCAGTGAAACAAACTAATTTATGGAAAAAAAATCTTTCTTACAGGACATCCGTACTAAATTGTTTCATCCTTACAAAGGTGTGGTCATGGATGAACAAAAATTGACTCAAAAGTATGTATTCAATTTTACCTGGTTTAAAGTGATTTTGGTATGCATGTGCAGCTTTTTTATAGTAAGTGTCATATCAGTATTATTGGCGACACAAACCAGACTGATCAGATTGCTCGGACCATTGCCAAAATCATTTGTTGGAGAAGATTACAAAAACCTTGCATTGCGGGTAGATAGTATGGAATATCTCTCAGAAGCAAGAGAAAAAAAATTGCTTGCCATTCAAAATCTGATCACAAAGGGTGTCAATATTGCCAAAGTTGAAAAAGCTGAAGAGGCAAGTGTGAAAGAATCTGTCAAGTTGGTCGAACCGTCAAATTCATCTCTCAAAATTTCAAAAAAAACATTATTGCCTGTAATGAGTTTTGAAAAACCTGTTACCGGTGAGATTACCTCTAAGTACGATGCAAATCGATACCACTATGGTTTGGACCTGGCGGCACGGACACAATCGGAGATTAAAGCTGTAGCTTCCGGATATATATTGTCCGGTGGTTTTACGCGGGAGACAGGATATACTGTCTGGATCATACATGCTTCAAACTATCTTTCCTCTTACAAGCACAATTCAAAACTGTTAGTCTATGCCGGTCAATATGTAGAACAAGGCGAATCAATTGCTATCATAGGCAATACCGGAGAATCATCTACCGGCCCGCATTTGCATTTTGAATTATGGCGGGAAAATAAACCGTTAGATCCGGAGGATGTCATGAAATTTTAACGTGAGTCTGCTTTAAAAATAAATAAGCTTAAGTTTATTGCTCTTCTTTTTTTACTTATTATAAATTATTTAAAATGTTTTACCTTTGTACTGGATTTAACGCTAATTTTATACTCTTTTTATAAAATTGGCATTAAAAATAAAAGTAATCTACAAAAATCATTAAAATTAAGTCTCATGAAAATTATACATTTATTTTTATTATTGATCCTGATAGGAGCATCTACTTCCTGCAAAACAGGCAAAAAACTTAAAGCTGCTGAAGCCCAATATAAAACACTTAGTGATCAGTATGTCCTGTTGGAAACTAAATTAAATAACTGTGAAACAGAGGGAGTAGAAGCAGACAAGCGTCGTCGCGTTTCTGAAAAAGAGATCGAAGAACTTAACAAGCAGATCGCCTTCATGAGGGAAAATAATACAGCAGTCCTGGGTCAGCTGAAAGACCTTTCGGTCATCTCAAGCAGCCAGGCTGAAAGTATCAAAAAATCACTCGACAATATAGGTGCGAAGGACAGTTACATACAGACTATCCAATCAGCAGCAGCAAGAAAAGATTCTTTGAACATGACGCTGGTCATGAATTTAAAAGGAGCCCTTGCCAATATGCAAGATGATGACGTAGAGATCAAAGTTGATAAGGGCATTGTGATGATCTCTCTTTCAGACAAAATGTTGTTCAAAAGCGGCAGTTATGAAGTATCTGATGCGGCCGGCAATGTGTTAGGTAAAGTAGCGCAAGTGCTTAATAATCAGCCTGACCTTGAAATCCTGATAGAAGGGCATACTGATAATGTCCCTATAGCAAAGGCGGGGATCCGTGACAACTGGGATCTGAGTGCTCTCAGGGCCACTTCAATAGCAAGAGTGCTTCAAAATAAATATGATATCAATCCAAAGAGAATAACTGCAGGAGGAAAGGGTGAATTCAGTCCGCTTACCACAAATGATTCTTCCGATGGAAGATCTATCAACCGCAGAACGCGTATCATCATTATGCCACAGTTAGATCAGTTCTTCAAGCTCCTGGAAAGGAAAATGTGATCGAAAACAATTAAGTGTTTATCTATTTTAATACCTTGATCAGAATGAGGTTGGCAAGTTGTGTTTAAAACCATCGCATTCATTTTCAATTTTAACATTAACTTTGCGCCATTATGTGGATACAGGTATTTAAATCTAAAATACACCGAGCAACCGTTACCGAAGCCAACCTGAATTATGTAGGAAGCATTACCATAGACGAAGATCTGATGGATGCAGCCAATTTATTTGAAGGAGAGCGGGTACAGATCGTTAACAATAACAACGGTGAGCGCATAGAGACCTATGTCATACGTGGCGAACGTGGTACAGGAACGATCTGCTTAAATGGGGCAGCAGCCAGAAAGGTTCAGGTGGGTGATATTATCATCATAATTGCTTACGGTTTTCTCACACCTGAGGAAGTCAAAGATTTCAAACCTTCAGCCATCTTTCCTGATGCAAATAATCGATTGGTGTGACCCGCAGACGTATAAAGTTCCTTGCAGATATATTAAAGTTTTTATTGTTCCTTGCAATAGGTGCAGGGATTTTATATTGGGTCTACAGTTCTCAGAATAAAGCATTTCAAGCACAATGTGTCCTGGATGGTATCGCTGCTGCAGATTGCAGTCTATTTAAAAAATTGGTTGCGGATTTCAAATCCACTAATCCATGGTGGACGCTGGTAGTCATAATGTGTTATCAAATGAGCAATATAGTTCGTTCACTCAGATGGCAGATGATATGTGCCCCATTAGGATATTCCATCAGATTTAGAAATGCTTTTTGGGCAATAATGTTGGGCTATTTTGCCAATCTTGGTTTGTCTCGGGCAGGCGAAGTAGTAAGGGCTGGAAGCCTGGCCAGGTATGAAAAGATAAAACTTGACAATGTCCTGGGCACTATAGCTCTTGACAGGATACTCGACCTTATATCAATGTCTCTTGTGATAATGCTTGCATTTTATTTTCAATACAAGGAGATCCATGATTATCTATCTGTCAATATGCGCGATTTTGACGCAGTGGCTTTTTCTAAAGGATGGATCTTTCAAACTTTCTTAGTTGGAATTGGATTATTTCTTTTATTAGTTATCTTGTTTAAGAAAAGGATTGCACAATCCATTGTCTATCTGAAATTAAAAACTTTTGTCAAAGGTATTTTGGAGGGAATGAAAACAATTAGAAAGATCAAACATCCGGTGTTGTTTGTAATCTATAGTCTCCTGATCTGGATCTTTTATTTTGCGATGGCCTATTTTGCTTTTTATTCATTTGGGCCCACAGAACATCTTGGTATTTTAGCAGCCCTGCTTGTTTTTGTATTCGGTAGCTTTGGGATCATTATACCTTCTCCCGGTGGAATGGGTACTTATCATGCAATGGCCATGGCGGCACTTGCGATCTATGGAATCAAAGGGGATGATGCATTCAGTTATGCCAATATCATGTTTTTCAATGTTCAGATCATGACCACAATTGTGTTTGGTTTACTGGCTTTAATTCTCCTGCCAATGCTCAATAAAAATTACGTTCCACCACACATTGTTGTAAATCCGGAAGCCCATGTTTAAAGTTTGTTCACAGGAAGACGCAAAAGAAATAGTCAGAAAGTGGCAGCAAAGTGGCTTTCAGGTTGTATTTACTAATGGTGTTTTTGACATCCTTCACGTGGGACATCTTCGATACCTGCAAGCTTCAAAAGCTTTAGGAGACAAATTGGTAGTAGCTCTTAACAGTGACACATCGGTTAAGATCCTTAAAGGGGATTCACGACCCGTCAATAAGCTCAAAGACCGCATGGAATTGTTATCAGGCTTGACTGTGGTTGATCTGGTGATCTCATTTGAGGAAGAAACTCCATTCAATATTATTTCTGCCTTAATCCCTGATATCATCACGAAAGGTGGGGATTACACACCCGAAACTGTAGTCGGTGCTGATATTGTAATGGAACATGGGGGCTCTGTCCGTATCATTAAATTTGAAGATGGCTATTCCACTTCGTCTTCGATTCAGAGACTTGACATTAAAGATTAAACTTCTATGTTTTTATTCCATCATATGGCCTCTAGCATCTAGTGTCTAGAAATCTAGAATCTGAAATACAGTAAAACTACCATTTTAATTTTTAGCCGAAAACTGTGAAGGAAATAATTTTTTATGGCTTCATCTTTACATTATCGAAACGCACATATAGATTGTGGCAGTTTTGATCACGAACACGGAAAGGGTGATGCTTAATAAATTTTTAAAAGGGAATTTCGGTAACGATCGAAATTCCCTTTTTTGTTTTGGGATTTGAAATTACCTATTACCTATCAGATGTCTTTGTGTATCTTTACCCTCCTATGCGAAACCTTTGTGAAATAGCTATTAATAATCATAGACAAGAATGTCATGCCACTTATCACTCATCACCAATCACTCATTTTGAAATCTCTGTGGAACTCTGTGTTAAAACTCCTTTAACTTTGTGGTAAAAAAAACTCTTCGTGCAACTTTCCTTTTCTTTGTGAAACTAAGTGATACAGCTTATGATTAAACAAAGATAAGTATGCCCAGGTTTCACAAAAATCACTTATCACTTATCACCCATCACTGATTATAACCATTGTTGTCAGCACATTACACATTACACATTACCGATTACACATGACAAATTACCCATCCTCAATTAAGCCTCACAAAATAAGCCTTCTCCGGCCAGTAATATGTCTGAACTCCATGACCTTCAGTTCTTTTCGAAGAGGAGATCAAGGTTATAAACCGGTTAGGCTCTATGTCCAACACAATACCACAATGTCCTTTGGCCTCATCGAAGAACACATTCCAGAACTGGACCATGTCGCCAGGTTTTACCAAATAAGGATCCTCAATACTTTTCCCTTTTTTGCTTTTAACAAGGGCAGTCTGGACTCCTCTGATTTTAAGTTCGTCTGCATTAATTGATTCAATGAGGGTATCTGCATCCACTATGTTTATGAGTCTTTTATCCTTACTGGTAAGAGGGGTAAAATGTTCGATGATCTTTATCAAATACTCAGTACATACTGCAGTATTGTAAGTAGGAGCAAGAGAATCACCAACGGCTGCAGCATATTTGATAATAGCAAGATTCCGTTCAGGTATATCCTCCAGATCTTTTATATTCACCACTTTTTCAGAAGCAGAGAATGGAGTATATCCTCCCAAATTTAGGCAACTCATAAAAAGTGCACTGCAAAAAAAAGAGCAAAATAATATAAATACAAAGTGTGCTTTCATGTATACCCTAACGGAAAAGATGGATAGTAGGTATCATGCTGGGTTAGATTTATCAGGATTTAACTACTCTTTAACCATCCGGATAAAGTTTGCTTTTTAGCGTTTGATGTTTGAGTCTCAATGAACATTAGGACATTATTTCAAACAAGCGGACACTTATAAAAGAATTATTATACTTTTGTGCCCTTAATTAATAAATACCATGGGACATCAATATATCAATGACCTCAGTGTCCACGAAGGCAAAAAAGTCCAACTCAAAGGATGGGCATCTAATATCCGTTCAGGAAAAGGTATCTTTTTTATCCTGATGCGGGATGGAAGCGGCTACTGCCAGGTAGTGGTCAGTCAGGAGGCTGTCAATGCGGCGGCTTTTGAGGCAGCTGGTAACCTGACCCAAGAAAGTTCATTTTGGGTGGAAGGAACTGTTGTAAAAGATGAGAAACAAATAGGTGGATACGAGATACAGGTGACTGACATGGGTGTGTATCACATAGCTTCAGAATATCCTATCTCCAATAAAGAACATGGCGTAACTTTTCTTTCCAACAATAGGCACCTTTGGTTGAGATCCCGGCGTCAATGGGCCATCATGCGTATCCGCAATGAGATCATCATGGGCATCCATGATTTTTTTCAGAAAGATGGTTTCGTTCAGATGGATGCGCCG
Source organism: Saprospiraceae bacterium (assembly GCA_043753405.1). Classification (GTDB taxonomy): domain Bacteria; phylum Bacteroidota; class Bacteroidia; order Chitinophagales; family Saprospiraceae; genus Parvibacillus. The sequence continues at coordinate 8,617 of JAYUWT010000298.1, forward strand.
ATCTTCACCGGCAATGCTGTGGAAGGCACTACAACTCTTTTCGCCACTGAATTTTTTGGAGAACCGGCTTATTTATCCCAATCCGGACAATTGTATGGAGAGGCAATGGCTATGGCAATGGGAAAGATCTACACATTCGGGCCTACGTTCAGAGCTGAAAAATCAGATACCCCACGCCACTTGTCAGAATTCTGGATGATCGAACCCGAAATGGCTTTTTATGATCTGGAAATGGATATGCAGGTCATCGAAGCATTTATCAAAAGTGTTGTTAGCAGGATTATTGAAAAATGTCCGGAAGAATTGTCAGTTCTTGAAAGAGATGTGGCAAGGTTACAAAATGTGATGCAACCATTCCCCCGTGTAACTCACAATGATGCTGCCAAAATCCTTAGAGGTGAATTGGAGGTCAATGGACGCAATGCGCTGAAAGTACAGGAAGAAGATCTTCAGAATGCAATCACTCAACTGGCTGTAGTTCAGCAGGAGATCGCAGAACGTGAGGAAAAGATCAAAACAGCATCCAAAGGAGAAAGAAAATTCAACGAGGGAAAGATCATCCAGCTTAGAAAGGAAATCGAGATACTCACAGAAAAAACAAGAAATATTCCAAACTGGATCGAATCTGCACGCAATTTCAGTGATGACAATGACTTCGGCAATAGTGATGAGACCGTACTCACAAGAGTTTTTGATGCTCCCGTAATGGTCTACAACTGGCCGGCTAAGATCAAGTCATTTTACATGAAAGAGGTTGAAGGCAATCCTGATCTTGTAAAAGGTGTGGATCTTTTGGCACCGGATGGCTATGGTGAGATCATAGGTGGTTCAGAGAGAGAAACGGATATAAATATCCTATTGAGAAAGATCGCAGAACATGAACTGCCGCTGGAAGCTTTTGAATGGTACCTGGACCTTAGAAGATTTGGTTCGGTTCCGCATGCCGGATTCGGTCTTGGCCTCGAACGCATTGTCAGATGGATTTGTGGCCTGGATCATATGAGGGAGACCATTCCTTTCCCAAGGAGGTATGGTAGGTTATTTCCGTAAATTCTATCGAAGTTAAGGAGATTATTTTCATATATAAAAAGGCCACAATGTTTCAACATCATGGCCTTTTAATATTTTGATTTTAATTAAATTCTATAAAGGTTTTTCTACCTTACCCAGGAATAAGTAAGTACCTGTGGTCTTATCATAAACTGCCATTACGAAAGGCTTGTCAAATCCAACATATTCCGGAAGTGAAGTAACCCCCACTCCGATAGTTGTCACTGCAGCACCTTCGATTCCTTTTTCATCCATTTTTAAAAACACATCATGGAGTGCTCTTGTCAATAAAATTTTATTGGTCGCAGTTCCCATTTTAGTAAAATCAGCACTGTCGCTGAAAGCTGTCTCAATACCCATGTCTTTCATTATGGCTTTAAGATCATAATTCAACAATAATTCCATCTTAGGCAAACCGATCATCAGATCTGTTAAGGTTGCATTGGCCACTATTTTCCTGATCTTATCATTGTCTAGCTGAGCAATATAGTCTAGAACGTTCGACTTTTGAGGCAGGATAAATATTGCCTCCAGTTTATTTCCACCCAAAGGTAGTACGATTGCTTTTTCATCATCTGTTTTATAATACACGATATTACTGCGCTGACTCATCAAAGCGACAGGGTGGGTATTGGATTCAGAATCCGTAAAATCTGCCTGATTAGTTGATTCCGGAGCAAAGGGCTTAACCCATGAAGCTTTCATATATAAAGCATTAATTAAAAACATAAATTCTTCTTCCTGGATATTATCGAGTACTTTTTTGATACGTTGTTCTGTACTTGTTGCTACCCAATCATTGATCGTCTTAAGGCTGGCATCTTCCTGGGCAAAATTCAATTCCTGAAATTTTGGGTCGTAAGACTCTGTAAGATCAGTCTTATATTGGCTACTCATCTGGTATTTGGATGGATCAAAAAATATACCGTTCGAAATACCGACAGTATAATCTGCCCCATTCCCCACCATGTTATTTTTAAGTCCTTTCAGGTTGGTATTTACATTTTTTAATTGATCTGAAGTGGTTCCGAATATTTTCATCATTTCATCCAATGTTGTACCTGAGGCTCCATTAGCCGCCATTCCCACGGCATATTGGATGCTGAATGGCGAAATAATAACATTCTTCGATGCATCTTCAGTTTTTACCGCTTGTTTAAACAGATCGACAGCACCTGATTGAAGCCCTTGTGTTAGTTTACTATCCACTACTACGGGTGGGATAATAATAGGTTCCTCTTTTTTTCCGCATGATA
>JAYUWT010000299.1:0-4077 GCA_043753405.1 Saprospiraceae bacterium
CCGATCCCTATGGTTGCAAGTCTGAGTGTCACAGTGTTTTCTTCCAGGATACTCATGATTGCATCCGATTTTTCAATTTCAAAATCTTCTTCTTCCACCACTTTCAGTCTTCTGATAGTTCGGAATAAACCCGTTGTATAATCTATACTTTCTTCAAGATTGCCACCAACAGGGATACTCACTGTGATATCATAATTCTGATCCGAAAACCCGTAGATCTTTTTTTGTGTAAGTAAAGGTACCTCGATCTGCTTGTCTACATTGGAATTCATACTGGAACCTTGCACCGCAATTACTCCAACTATTTTAAATTTATTACCTCCTACGGATATTACCTGATCAATTGCTGCAATTTCACGTCCTGCAAAAAGTCTTTTGACCAACTCTGCACCGATCAAGCACACATTGGTTCCGTATAAATATTCATTAGCAGAAAATTGCCGGCCGGCACTAAGTTCATAAGCATTGATGTCGAGATAGTGTTCGTTAATTCCTATGACAGAAATATTCGGGTCCGTTTTTTTATCACTAAAGCTCACAGACGCATTTCCTGCAGCATATCCGGATACTCCTATACGAGTAGGAAGTTTATTCTTTTCGATAAGTGTCATAGCTTGTTCGAAAGTAATGGGAGGACTCATTTTTGTTTGCCTTCCACCGTCATGTCTCCTGAAATCTTCTCCTTTTCTTGTGATTGCAAATGAATTGGCTCCCAGTCCTGAAAAACTATTCGTCATGGAAAGAAGTATAGAGTCAATAGCCGTCAATATTCCTACGAGGGCCATGATACCAAATGCGATGATCATCATTGTAAGCAATGATCTTAGCAGATTGGAGCGCACATTGGCGATGGCCAGCTTTACGTTTTCTAATGGATTCAAGGAATAGAGGTCTTTTTAGACTTTAAGACAATAAAGGTAAAAAATACCTTTGGCTTAAGATATTTCTTTTGATGAATGGGTAGAAATAACCGATGAAGGGTGGAAGGGTTCACGCAAAGAAGGGAAGAAGCGCGAAGATCGCAAAGAGATTTAATAGGTAATCGGTAATTGGCAATCAGTAATTGGAAATTGGTTGATCAGTATTGGTTAATCAGAAATATTTTGCTGTAGAATTATACATTGTATAACAAAATACGCCCCTGATGATCCTTCTAACTATCTAACCTCTTAACCTTCTAACTTTTACGCATTCTCCCACACCTTGCACCCTTCAGTGCAATTGGTGCAAATGTCGATCTTATCCCTGCCATTCAACAGGTCTTTTCTGAAATTGAGATACGGTTTGTCAGCCCATATTGTTTTGAAGGAATTTTGGTTCAGATCACCTAATCTGTAAGTGGCATCTTTATCAAAGCAACATGGCACGACCTTTCCATCCCAGGTGATCACGCAGCTGTGCCACAGTTTCCAGCAATGGTTTAAGAGTTGGTTTTTGATCGTAAAACTACCATCCTTTTGCTTTTTATATCTGCTGTATTTTTCAATAGTTGGTATCAGATCATTGCCATCTTTGTAATCATAGACCTGGGCAGTTTTTAATTTTACTTCATCTACACCGATCTCTTCTGCCAACGCATAGATGTCAGGGATCTGATGCTCATTGGGTTTCACTACCAGGAATTGAAAAATAATATGGGGTGTGGCTGATCTTAACTCCTTTTTCGCTTTTACCAGATTGCGGGCACCTTGCAAAACCGTTTCAAGCATACCTTCTTTCCTGTAGCTTTCATAAGTTTCCTGTGTCGTGCCATCGACCGAAATAATGATCCTGCTCAAACCCGATTTGACGGTTTTTTTTGCATTGGCCTCATTCATGAAATGGCCATTGGTGGAAGTAATGGTGTAAATATTGCGATCCGCAGCATAACGGACCATCTCCAGAAAATTTGGATTAATGTAAGGCTCCCCTTGAAAATAAAAGATAAGGTAAAAAAGGTTGGCTCCCATTTCGTCGATGGTCGTTCGGAAAAAGTCAGCTTTCAGATTGCCTGTAGGACGGGAGAACGAGCGTAACCCGCTTGGACATTCGGGGCATCTCAGATTGCACGCCGTCGTGGGCTCAAAGCTGATGGTAAATGGTTTGCCCCATTGTGTGGGCCTCCCAGTTAATTTTGTATAATGATATGAAAGAAATACCTGAGCAGCATTGACCAGTTTTTTAGGCCGCACCTTTGATAAAAAGTGCATTGTATCAGCTGCATATAACTTCATGAAGGAACAGGAATTGCGGGATTTTTAAAAAGATCAAGCACATTGGCAGTAGTTATTTTTGCTACTTTTTCAATTGTGATGTTTTTTATCGTGGCAATTCTTTCAGCGACTAAGGGAATATAAGCACTTTCATTTCTTTGGCCTCTATGAGGCACAGGAGTAAGATAAGGCGCATCGGTCTCCAGAACCATTTTATCCAATGGAATACTTTCTATTACAGGAATGAGTGTTGTATTTTTATAGGTACATGAACCACCAAATCCTAAATAAAAACCCAGTGTTATGGCTTCTTCCGCTTCTTTGAGGCTTCCCGAAAAACAATGCATTACACCGCCGGTCAATATTTTTTTATTTGCTGAAAGTACATCCAAAATTTCTCTTGTTGAATCCCGTGAATGGATGCTGACCGGTAATCGATATTCAAAAGCCCATTCCAATTGCGTCCTGAAAGCTTTTATCTGGATGCCCAGAGTTGTTTTGTCCCAGAAAAGATCGATGCCTATCTCACCAATAGCAGCATATTGTCGCTTGCCAAACCATATTTTGAGTTCAGCAAGGACCTCTTTGTAATTCTCTTTCACTGAACAAGGGTGCAATCCCATCATGGAGACACAAAAACCTTTCGAACCGTCCTCAAGTTCATGCATGACCTTCACAGAAGTGAGGTCTATATTTGGTAAAAAAACCTTTTCTATGCCTGCGGCCCTTGCCCTTTGAAGCATTTCACTACGATCCTCATCAAACTGTTCGGAATATAGATGTGCATGTGAGTCTACAAACATGTGGCTTTGAGCTTTAAGATTATAACAACATCGGTGATATAGAGTTGTAAAGGTCGCAATAATAGCCTGGAAAAGGAAATTAAGTAAATGGGTCTATACCCCGCACAAAACATCATTGTTCATTTAAAAATTTAAATTAGTTTTGTTCTGTACAATAAAAACCGATATTTGGCTAAGAACAAATCTAAATTTTATGTGGTGTGGAAGGGCCGTAACACGGGCATTTTCGACAATTGGGAAGATTGTAAGGCTCAGGTATTCGGTTTTGATAAGGCTTCATTCAAAAGTTTTCCAACCAGGGCTGAGGCGCTGGAAGCATTTGCTCAGGGAAAAAATATGACCAAGGGCAAATCCCCTGTTTATAGATCCGCTAAATTATTTGAAGGTACCATCGTCAAAAACAGCATTTCAGTAGATGCTGCATGCAGTGGTAATCCCGGACTAATGGAATACCGGGGCGTCTACACGCACAATGCACAGGAGATTTTTCATAAAGGACCATATGAGGATGGTACAAATAATATTGGTGAGTTCCTTGCCCTCGTTCATGCATTGGCTGCATTAAAACTGCAGGATAAGGAAGATGTTTTGATTTATTCAGATTCAAAAATAGCAATAGGTTGGATTAAAAAAGGAAAATGTAATACCAAACTAGCACATACAGAACGCAACGACAACATCTTCGATCTGATCCAACGGGCAGAAAAATGGTTACAAAATAATAAGTTTAAAAATCCAATCGCTAAATGGGAAACAAGGGATTGGGGCGAGATTCCGGCGGACTTCGGGAGGAAGTGAACAACGAAAAGTGAATAGTGAATAGTGAATAGTGAACAATGCAAAATGAAAGATTAAAAATGAGAGATTAAAAATGAGAGCGAGCATAACTTCCCGTACAATTCGTATAGACTCAGCATCTAGAATCGAGTGTCTAGTATCTAGTGCCTAGAATCTGACTCAGACCCTCCCCCTACCCCCCTCCAAAGGCAGGGTCATTCAGTTCAATTAAATTCATATTTAATATTATTTAATATGTTTAGGCATTCGGTTAATCTGTTGGTAAATCTTTCGATTGCCTTTTT
>JAYUWT010000300.1:0-4077 GCA_043753405.1 Saprospiraceae bacterium
CAGATCCAATCCACCTACAACCTGCCGGATTCTGTGTTTCAAAAGATTAAGCCATATATTTCCTTTGCAACAGAGCCAATAAAGATCAATATCAATCAATGTGATGAAGTTGCATTGGCAAAACATTTTTATGTAAGTTATAAAGATGCTAAAATCATCATTGCATACCGGAGTAATCACGGGCCCTTCCGGTCGAAAGAAGATCTGTTGAAAGTGGGAGCAGTAGACAAAGAATGGATTGAGAAAGTAAGTCCTTATCTGAGCTTTAATTAAACTTGTCAAAGCTATTTCACAAAGATGCACAAAGAAGTCCAAAGGCTCACAAAGACCCCATTTAACTAATTATAAATACAACAATTATGGATGAAAATGAATTATCAAATGTAATAATAGGCCTGGCAATTGAAGTTCATAAAAAATTAGGGCCAGGACTTTTGGAGTCTGCTTATAAAGAATGTTTATTTTTTGAGCTAATAAGCCATGGGTATTTTGTTGAAAAAGAAAAACCCATGCCAATAGTTTATAAAGACATTAAACTTAATCATGGATATAGAATGGATCTACTTGTGGAAAATAAAGTTGTGATCGAAATTAAAACTGTTGATTCATTTACGGATGTTCATAAGGCACAAGTTCTGACTTATTTACGCCTGGGAAATTTTAAGTTAGGTATTTTACTCAATTTTGAAGTAATGACCTTAAAGCAAGGCATTAAAAGAATAATAAACTAAACTTTAAATAGGTCTCAATCATTATTTTAGCGAATATCTCTTGAATAACCCTTTGAGTACCTTGGTGGTTACTTTGTGAACCTTTGTGATATAGCTTCTTCAATTGCTACCACGAAACTTAACTCTTTTTGCGAAACTTTTGCTTTCTTTGCGACACAACTCATTTTTTTTCTTTCCCTCCCTTCTTCTTCCCTGTCTGAAACGTTTCTTTCACAGGTTTTTCGTCCAGAGGAATGTTGCCGGTCATCACTTTCTTAGCTATAATATTTGGGTCGTCAGCAGTCAACGTAAACATTTCGACGCTTGAGCCTTCTAAACGCATCTCTGACAGCAATAAGGGCCGCTGATCGATCTCCCATTTAAACCCTGCTAATTGAATTGCTGCGTGGTTGGCTTTATTCATCGGATAATATTTACCATCATTTTTTTTATAGAATTTTATATTATCAAGTTCATTTTCTACGAGTCTAGCTCTAAGATGTGAACAACTAAGCGTATTGACCCCGGTATATTCTTTGTCATCATTGAGCGTGTAATAGACAGTCTGAGCATTGCCTACCACTGTCATTGAGGTCAGCTTACTTTCTGTCATGAATGCATTTATTTCCTTCCCACCTATCTGGCTAAAATACACATCTTCAGGAGAGGTAATGATCATTGCTTTATTCTGTAGTAAAAGGTTTGAAATCTTGTTATCTTTTTGAAAAATAAGAATAGTATCACCAAAGTATTGATTGGTGCTATCGGACCACAGGATAGGCTCGTCATAAAGTCTGAAAACAGAATCCAGAGTCGAATAATACAATGAATCGCAAACACCCTGAAAATTTTTGCTTAGGATCATCACCTCGTTAAAAGCCTGAATAATCCTGCTGGTGTCCCCACTTAAAGAATCATTTTTGAAAGAAAGGAGGGTATCAGCACTGACATACATTGTATCATCTTCAGACACAGTCCTAAACATAGCCCTTTTACCATATGCTTTTACATAATTTCCTTTTTTATCTATAATGGCTTCCTCAGAGTGCAAAGTTGAATTATTTGATTTGCTGTGCAATATGACATTTCCTTTAGAAATTCCTTTTCCGGATTTATTGTTAAAATCATTACTGTCTGATTCAATTATATTGTCTTTATCTTCTATACGTGACCTTCCTGAAGTAATTAACTGGTCATTTTTTTTATCAAATTGGATCATTTTTCCTTTTAGAGTTTGGCTGGAATCCTGATAAAATGCAAAACCTTTACCTCCATCTATTTCGAAATAGTCCCTGCTCTCAAAATACTTAATAGATTCACCTGATACGAATCTCAACGAATCCTGAAATCTGGCGTCACCTAATAAGAAATAATATTTTTTCAATCCATCATAGATCATTTTTTTGTTTGCTATAGCCTTATCAGAACCTTTCTGATATTGAGGGTTGCCGGAAAATTCTCCGTATTTCTTATCAATATCATAGAATCCACGCTCACTGTACAACTTAGTACCATTTTGTTGTGTAATTATAGAAGGGGCAAGAAAGGTGACAAAACGTAATCTTGAATTGTATTTTAACCTGGTAGTTTTAATATCAAAATCAGGGTCCTGAATGTAAACTTTGTCCTGCAATACAATATCATCAGATTTAGTATCGTAGACAGCTGCCCTACTTTTGACCCATGTGGCACCATTTGTGAATGTTCCATTATTGTCGTATGTTGCTATTTTGCTTTGGGTATTATAAGACAATTTTTCTGTATATAACTTTTGGTCACCTTTTATGAAAGATACATTCGAATACAATACACATTGTTTAGTATCAGAATTGTAATAAAGCGAATCTGAAAAAATGGACAAGGTATCCCCTTGTTGTATCAGAACATTACCTTTAGCTCTTATAATATTATCAGATCTGTAAACAGTATCCGCAGAAAAATGAACATCCTTGTGGCTAAAAGCCACTTCACCGGTGAAAATACTTATCTTATCTTTAGTAAAGATCGTTCCAAACTTTGCCTCTTCGAAATTAATGAAATCCAGAGTATCTGGCACGATCTGACCCTTTAAAGAATTCAAACTTATGCCAAGTATGATAACACATGATACTGCATGCCGGAAATTCCACCAAAATGGAATTAATATGTTTTTACTTTTTTTCAAGGACATAATGTGCTTTAGATAGTTCAGCTAATTGTTTTCCAACTACTGAGCAAATGGCTACTCCCATGCCCCCCATTCTTACTCCAATAAAAATACCCGGCTCCTGAAGTTTTATAATAGGTTTTTTATTGTTTCCTAAGCCCAGTATGCCACTCCAATGATAATCTATTTTGACATTAGAGGCTCCTTCAATATGCTTCTCCAGCATAGATTTCAAAAGATTCAATGCATCCTGAGTTTGCCCAAATTCCGGAGTTTCTTCATCGATGCCCAACCGATTTCTACCACCACCAATCATGATTCGCTTGTCAACATTTCTGAAATAAAAATAACCCCTATCCATATGAAAGCAACCTTTGAGAACCAAGCCTTCAATAATTTCTGTTACAATGACCTGATTCCGGACAGCCTGCACATCAAGCCCGGATATAAGATCACCAGCAAAACCATTAATAGTAACAAAAACCCCTTTAGTATTTATGTCACCGTATTTTTCGTGATGTATGTAAGGATTCGATCCACCTTTGATTGCATCTACTTTGAAACCAAAAAGAAAGCGGATTTTCAGTGTCAGGCATTTTTGATACAGAGCATTGTTGAATTTGGATGTGTCCAGACTCCCTTCCAGTCTGTTGAAAATAAACCCATCGATGTCCTTTGTGCCTTTGGGCTTTCCTTTATGGTATTCAAAAACTCCGGGCATACCGATTGCTTCCCTTACCAGGCTGTTAATAAAGTCCAAATTCTTTAAACAATTTTCTTTTAATTCTTTATTTTCAGTAGTAAAAATCTCAGTGCCACCACCCTCTTCAAAACCTATGTTCTCATCACCAAGAATCGATCTGGTCAATTGTAATCCCTGCCAACGCATTATCAAAGTTTCTTTGACCATTTCCTTTCCAAACCGTTCAATATCTTCCATTAACTCTGAAACACTTCCGAAACAAGCAAACCCGGCATTTTTCGTACTGGCTCCTTCTCCGAAAGAACCTCGTTCCAATACCAGTATATCTGCATCCGGATGTGCCAGTTTTAGGAAATATGCAGTATACATTCCCACCAGGCCGGCACCAACCACAATAAAATCAGGCTTTCCGAAATACAAACGGTCTTCCCAATAACTTCTTATCAACATATTTCTTTAGGATTTGGGAACATATTAGATTGATCTTCAATTGTATCATCAAAACATTTAAAATCCTT
>JAYUWT010000301.1:0-4076 GCA_043753405.1 Saprospiraceae bacterium
ATTGCAATTACAAAATCGGATGGAACACTGAAAGATGCAGCACAAAGTGCATACCATTACATCAAACAATCGTTACAGGTTTTATATCATTCTTCCCAAAGAAAAGATACTAAAGTTATAAAAGTCTCTGCCTTTGACAATTTTCAATTGGATAAACTAATAGAACTAATACTTCAAATGGAATCGAAATACAGAGAGAATGGACATTTCGATCTTAACAGAATTGAACAAATGAACAGATGGTTTGAACTGGGTTTTTATAAAAAAATAAATGAACTGATCAGACAAGACGATGAGATCTCCTATGTGGTAAAACATTTTAAAAATTCACCTGAAAATAATGGAATTTTTGTTCCGCTTGAGATCGAAAAGCAATTATTAAAACTCAAATCCAGATTTAATTTAAAATAAAAAGAATGTTACATATTTTATATATGCTTTTGTTCCCTTTATTGTTTGCCTTTAGCAAGGAACAATTGAAGCCAAATGAAGCTGTTAAAAGTAGATTGATTATATCTCCAGGTTATTTCATTAGTCCGGTGAAACATGATATCAAGCTGGCCGGTACTTTCTGTGAGTTGAGGCCTAATCACTTCCATACCGGAATTGATATTAAATCGTCCGCCGGCGTATCCGGCGATAATATATACGCTGTAGCTGATGGATTTGTGTCGAGAATTGGTGTTAGTCCTAAAGGATATGGATATGCCTTATATATAGACCATCCCAATGGTTACACAAGTGTTTATGGCCATTTATTTTCATACAATGAAACAATTGCAAAATATTTGCTTCAGGAACAGATCAAACATCAACGATTTGATGTTCAATTATATCTTGATTCTTCCCTATTGCATGTAAAAAAAGGTCATGTGATCGGAAAGATGGGTAATACCGGATCTTCAAACGGGGCACATCTTCATTTTGAGATCAGGGAAACGGTGGGTGAGATCCCTGTCAATCCATTATTGTTTGGCATAAAAGTCAACGATATTATGGCGCCCGGCATAAGTTATGCCCGTATCTATGATCTGGATAGTGAGTTCAATGAATACAACAGTAAAAATCTCATGGCAATTAAAAGAGGCCCCATTTTCGTTCCGAAGTTAGGTGATACGGTACGTACTTTTTCAACGTTGATAGGTCTTGGAATCAATACACGGGATGGTCAAAATGGAAATTGGAATAAAAATGGTATTTATGAAATAAAACTTTTCGTAGATGATACCTTGATCTACAAGGTCAAAATGGATTCCGTTTCTTTTGAACAGACCAGGATGATCAATGCTCACCTGGACTACCCTGAACAAAAAAATAAAAAAAATTATGTCCATAAATGTTACTCCCTGCCGGGAAATGTTTTGCGCATAATTCAAGGTCAGAGAAACAAAGGAGTTATTCAACTGGAAGTAAATAAACCTAAAAAAGTAAAATTTATTATCTCGGATTTTAATAAAAATGTAACCGTCATGCAATTCATAGTATTGCGTAAAGTAGGTGATCCAGGCTTTAAGATTCCTTTTTTTAATTATAAACTTCCTTATAATGAAAAAAGTATTATCGTAGATAAGGGTGTCGAAATTACTTTTCCGGACAGGACCTTTTTTAACAATCAAAAATTCTCCTTCAATGTTATAGAGGACCGATCAGACATGATATTTTCAAATATATACAATATCGGAAATGTCAATATTCCCATTTTGGATTATTTCACTTTGAGAATACAACAGAATGGGTTACCAGTTCCTTTAAGAAATAAAGCCTTTATTGCGTCCTGCGATAGCCGCAACAAGGAATCCAATTGGGGTGGCACCTGGGACGGTGACTGGATGACATCCAATATAAAAACATTGGGCAGTTATTACATCACAGTGGATACGATTGCACCCAGGATCACACCTATTATATTTAACCCAAATATGACCGGCGTTTCAAAGATCGTATTCAGAATTGATGATAATATATTGCCGGCAGGACAAACAGAATTACTTAATTATAATGCCTATTTGGATGGTCGTTGGATCGTTATGACTTATGATCTGAAAACAAAATCCATTACATATGTGTTTTCTCGGCAATTCCCCAAAGGAAGCCACAATTTTAAATTAGAAGTATATGACGCTGTTAGGAACATTTCGATTCTTGAGTCAAAATTTGTTAAATAGTAATATTAAAAATCCTTCATACATGTCTGTTACATTAAAAACAGGAGATAAAGCTCCGGGATTTAAAGTCCTTGATCAGGATGGCAATACCTTCCGGTTATCGGATCTTAAAGGTAGAAAATCAGTAATATTCTTTTATCCGGCTGATATGACGCCTACTTGCACCACAGAAGTTTGCAATCTAAGGGATAATTATTCAGATTTCAAAGAGAACGGTTATGAAGTTTTTGGAGTAAGTCCAGATAGTCCCAAAAGTCACCAAAAATTTATTCAAAAATATGATCTGCCATATTCACTCCTATCTGATGAAGATACTAAAATGGCTAAGGCTTATGGCGTCTGGGATGAAAAACAATTATTCGGCAAAAAATATATGGGCATACTCAGGACCACTTTTGTGATCGACGAAAAAGGCATTATAGAAAACGTGATCACCAATGTGAAATCAAAAGATCATACCAATCAAATCCTTAAACCTATTAGTTTAGATTAATTCTATCATGAGGTATGGCTTTCTATGGATGACAAATATTCAATATCTTTACACCAAACAAATAAAATAAGATGATTTCAGAAAAATTAGTTAAAGCTTTAAATGGTCAGGTAGAAATGGAAGCTTATGCCTCATTTCTTTATTTATCGATGTCTATCTGGTGTGAAAGTAAAGGATTGAAAGGCTGTGCTTCCTTCATGCGCAGGCAATCCACTGAAGAAAATGTGCATATGCTTAAAATAATCGATTATATGCTGGACGTCAATCACTGTCCTCTCGTTCCATCTGTCAAGCAACCCCCGGCGAGCTACGAATCTATTGTCTCGTTGATGCATGATGTCTATGCGCATGAACAAAAAGTCACAAAATCTATCCACCATCTTATTGAATTATGCAATAAAGAAGATGATTTCGCGACATTTAATTTCCTTCAGTGGTATGTTACTGAGCAGCGTGAAGAGGAATCTCTGATGCGGGAGATCCTTGACAAGATCAATCTTATCGGTGACGGTCCTCAATCTTTATACTACATAGATAAAGAACTGGAAACTATTAATGCTATGCAGGCCACAGGTGCTGCAAAGGCATAAACACTGTTCATTTTTCCAACTACCTAAAACCTACGGGATTGACATTAATTAAATCCATCTCAGGCATGCGAGGCACAATAGGTGGCTATGCCGGTGAAAACCTTACCCCTATTGATATTGTTGAAATGGCAGCAGCATTCGGCCAACTCATAAAAAAGAAGTTTCCTCAACCCAGTGTGGTAATCGGCAGAGATGCCAGGATCTCCGGTGATATGGTAGCCAATCTTTGCGCCCAAACACTTATAGCACAAGGCTTCCATGTGTTTGATGCTGGCTTATCTACAACTCCGACAATTGAAATGGCAGTTACAGACCTAAAAGCAAGCGCGGGTATTATAGTTACTGCAAGCCATAATCCGGGACAATGGAATGCTTTGAAATTTCTCAACGACAAAGGTGAATTTATTTCAGGTGAGGAGGGCGAGGAACTGATCAAAACAGCCAAGGACAGGTCTTATGAATTCAATGAAGTGACAGATCTGGGCAAGATCGAAGTTGTCACCGGCCTGATACAAAAACACATTGATCACATTTTTGCATTAGATCTTGTGGATATAAATTTAGTAAAATTTGAAAAATATACGGTGGTAGTTGATTGCATCAATTCCACTGGTGCGATCTCCATTAAGCCAATACTGGACCAATTAGGGTGTAAGGTGATACTCATCAATGGAGAGATGACCGGTATTTTTGCTCACAATCCTGAGCCACTTCAACAACATTTGACCCAATTGTGTGAGTCAGTAACCAGCAATAAAGCTGATCTGGGAATAGCTGTTGATCCGGACGTAGACAGATTGAGCTTTATTTGTTCAGATGGTACTTTAC
>JAYUWT010000302.1:0-4073 GCA_043753405.1 Saprospiraceae bacterium
CTAATCGTCAATATGGTGAAAGTGCCAATTTCTTAACTTAAGACAAGAAATTAGGCAAATCAAAAAAAAAGCTCATTAGTTGAAACTAATGAGCAAAAGTTAAAGTGACCTCGGGAGGATTCGAACCCCCAACCCTCAGAGCCGAAATCTGATATTCTATCCAGTTGAACTACGAAGCCATTTTTAGAAATGCAAATGTATGATAATTTTAATTATTACTTATTTCACTAACCGAACCTGTTTCGACAAGATCTTTAATTGAAATCAATAAGCCCATCCAGCCACCTCCATCTTCCGCATGACTGTATCTCGCCTGACCGTCAGCTACCAGGGCATAATCTCCCTGACTAACCTTAAGGTTGGTCACACCGTTGGATTCTGTTAGAATATATTTAACGGTTAGATAATTTTCGGGAATATCGGTGACATCTGAATTGGGATCAAAAGTCGTATATTCCAGCATAGTACCGGGATCCACAGCTGTTACATTTCCTTTTACGAATATCATTACTACTCCCTCCAGATCACCTTGCCACACAATCGTACTCCCCGGCGTAAGGTCAGAAATCACTGCACATCCGAACATATATTTTTTTGTTTCTGTCGGATTGGTCAATGCATTCCATACTTTTTCTTTTGGAGCATTAATGTCTATTTCATTCTCAATAAATAATTTTTCATCCATTTTATGTATAATATTTAATTTTAAGTATCAGGCTATTTCAACAACAATCCTCAAAAAAATTTGGTTCACGCAAAGGCGCAGAGAGAGGACACGCAAAGGCCGCTAAGACATTGATCGGTTAGACGTAATCCAAACTGCAAACAACAAACTCCAAACAGCTAACTGCAAACAACAAACTCCATACTCCAAACTCCTGAGGGTTGTTTCAAAAAGTTTCACAGTTAGATATTAATTGGAGCATTAAAATTAATAAGATTTCCATCCTCATAACATACCCTGCATCTTGGTTCATAAATATCCTGAGCACCAAGTAATACCAGTTCACTTTCTCCGGTCAACCTGTATGAATGTGTGGCCAAATTTCCACAATGAACACAAATAGCATGTACTTTAGTTATATATTCTGCCACAGCCAATAAATCAGGCATTGGGCCAAAAGGATTTCCGGCAAAATCCATATCTAATCCGGCTATAATGACCCTTTTACCCTTGAAGGCCAGGGTCTGACAGACCTGAACCAATGCCATATCAAAAAATTGTGCCTCATCAATGCCGATCACACTAAAATCATCACTTTGTTCCAGTATTTCCTTAGCGCCATTTACGGGTGTGGATAATATCATGTTGTCATCATGGCTTACCACATTATTTTCATCATATCTGTTATCCCTTGATGGTTTATAAACCATCACTTTCTGGTATGCATATTGAGCTCTTTTTAAACGCCGGATCAATTCTTCAGTTTTACCTGAAAACATTGATCCACAGATCACTTCTACCCAACCACTTCGCTGACCTTTAAAATGAGGTTCTAAAAACATAAATTTTTTAAATTATTATATAATTATTTTATTAAATGTATTTTTGTTTCAGGTATAAAATTATACTCATATACAAAACCTTATCGTTGAAGAAAGACATAAAAGTAAACATTCTATGAATAAAAAGAAGTCTCAGGAATATTTAGACAAAATAAACCAATCTTTTGCAGAAATGGATGAACCGGCATTCGAGATCGATGTAGATACCTTATTAGGTTATGTCAGAATTTTTTACAGCAGTTTAAAGTCAATTCCTGTTCAAAGTAACGATATATCTAAGTCTCACAATCAGACCAAAAAAGAGATGTCTGTTAAAAATGAGAATCCGGTTGGTGATTTTTTAAGCAAATCTACCAACAAACCTTTAATGATGGAGGACTCAAAACCCAAGACTGATCCGGTCAGAAAAGAAGAACCAATCAAGACTGAGCCGGAAAATAATGAAAGGAAAATAGAGTTGTGGCCGGAATCGAATACTGATCAAATTTTAGAAGAAACAGAAATAACTATTCCTTCCGACAATCCTGATCCCATCGTTGGAATCAACATGAAAGAGGCTGAAATATTACAAGAAACTTCAGAGCCACAGCAATATATCAAAACATTTGAAGAAGAAGACCTTTCCGTTTCCGGGGATGAAGATGTGAAAGATAACAAACCCGTGGAAATACAAATTCCTGTTATTGAAAAACAAAAACAGGAAGTAGTTCAACCTGCTCCACCCGGCATGGAGTCAAAACAAGGTAATGAGCCACTACTGGTACTTCCTGATATAAAAAAAGACAAACCCCCTCAAATGTCTGAACCTATCAGTAGAGCAAAAGAAACCATACTGACTAAAATTGAAGGTGAACAGTCCAGAACCCTTTATCAACCTACGGGACAAAGTGTCCACAATGCAAGTGATGCTATTGAAGCATTATTCAAAGAAAAAAGCCCTACCGGCCTCGTTGATTTCCTTGGATTGAGTCCGTTAGATAATTTGAATAAAGCCTGGGGATTAAATGAAAAAATGCTTGTAATTAAAGATTTGTTTGATGATGATTACAATTCATTTAATGATACCGTGGATTTGATCAATAAGTTTACTTCATTTCAAGAAGTAAAATATTATCTAACTCAACATGTAGTGGATAAATTTAAGTGGTATGATCTGTCCAAATTTAAAAAAGCCAGTGATTTTATAGTTCAGACAAAAAGGCTTTTTGTTAAATAAATCAAGCTTTTATCCTAATTTATGCTCTTAATAATGTTCAGAAAATAAAATAATAAACTTTTCATGTCGACTTAATGTTTTTATTCCAAATTTAAAATTTTGGAACAAGATAAAACTGCAATTCTGACAAGTATTAAGTTTGCACTATTAATGGGACTGATACCTTGTTTAGTTTATTTTATAGAATTTGCCATCAATGTGGATTTCACATATTTAGGCATTTTATCCCGCCATGTGAGTGGATTGAAGGGAATACTTTTAAGTCCGGTTATTCATGGAAGTATCAGCCATTTATTCTCTAATTTACCTCCTCTTTTATTTTCAGTATTTCTGATACATTTTTTTTATAGAAAGCAATTTTGGTCAATTTTTGTCCTCAACTATTTATTGACAGGTATCATGGTATGGCTTTTCAGCCGCGAAGTTTATCATATAGGAGCCAGTGGTGTAGTATATGCACTAATATCATTCATTTTCTGGGCAGGTGTGTTTGTCAGAAATATTACTTCCATTATTTTATCCTTATTGGTTCTTGTCGTGTACAGTGGAATGTTTGCAGGTATTGTCCCATCTCCTGAAATATTAGAAAAAAATATTTCCTGGGAAAGTCATTTATTGGGAGCGCTGGTGGGAATAGCTGTAGCTTGGATGTATAGAAAATCAATAATCAAAGACCACAAGCAGAAAGAAGTACCTTTAAGTTATTCGGCAGATGAAGAACGGACCGAATATTTTCAGCCGGAGACCTTTGACAAAACTAAGTGGCAGAGATACCTGGATGAACAATCCAAATAAAGAAGTCAGATTTCAGAGGCCAGAGGCCAGAAGTCCGAAAGGTCAAAGGTAGTCTGAAAAAGGTACAACTAATGGATTAAGTCAGATCATTTATAATTTATAATTAATAATTTTTCATTGATCATCTATCTCACAATGGTTAGATCGCCTTTATAAGTGATGGATCTTCCATCGCTGAGTTTAACTACAGCATAATATACAAACACTGCTGGTGTATTGGCCTGTCCGGCAAATCTTCCATTCCAGCCATAGGATGGTTCATTGGGAGGAATATTATCCGCCGAGAACTGCACATCGCCCCATCTATTGTAGATGATCATTTTTTCTACCAATACTATATTGTCGTCCGACTGGATAAAGAATACATCATTGATCCCGTCATTATTAGGTGATATTACATTCGGTATAAACACCCTTAATATGACCTTAACCCTAATCTCTATCTCATCTGTTGCTGTACATCCATTTTGGTTCGACACTACTACTGTGTACGTAGTCGTGGTCGTAGGTGTGACAGTCAGGAATGGACAGTTGTTACAACTAGCCCCTGTAGGTT
>JAYUWT010000303.1:0-4072 GCA_043753405.1 Saprospiraceae bacterium
TTTATTTAATATAATACTAATTTATTAAAAGATGGGAATGATTTACTTTTGGACACAATAAATAAAGAAATTGATTGAATTCCGTAATTGCCGGGCCAACACAAAATCCATTCCTATCATATCCAAGCCGTTGTTGATAATACCTGTATAAACCATTCTTAAGTACTCAACTACAGAAACTCTATTTTATCCTACATTTGCCGTATGAGGATAAGTATAGCTCAGATCAACACATTAATAGGAGATTTTGAAGGGAATTTAAAAAAGATATTGGATTCCATTGAACTTGCTCGAAAACAAGATGCAGATTTGGTTGTTTTTCCGGAGTTAGCGACCTGTGGCTATCCCCCGAGGGACTTTCTTGAATTTAATGATTTTATCGTTAAGTCGGATCTAGTCATACAAGCAATCACCAAAGCAACATCAGGCATAGCTGTTTTAGTTGGGTCACCAACTGTTAATCCCAATCCGGAAGGCAAGGATCTACTTAATGCTGCCTTTTTCATAGCTGATCAAAAAATCATTCATCAGCATAGTAAGACTTTATTGCCAACCTATGATGTTTTTGATGAATACAGATACTTTGAGCCCTCATTTGAATTTAAGGTATTTACTTATCAAGGGGTCCGATTTGCTCTGACCATCTGTGAGGACTTATGGAATCTTGGGAATTCAAATCCTTTATATACTATCTGCCCCATGGATGAGATGATCGATCAATCACCTGATTTGATTATAAATATTTCAGCTTCTCCTTTTGCATATGACCATGCTCAAGAACGGATAGATGTCGTTCGGGCAAATGTCTTAAAATATAATAAACCATTAATTTATTGCAATACAGTAGGTGCGCAGACTGATATCGTTTTTGACGGTGGATCGCTAGTCTTTAATGCGAATGGCTCGCTTTATGATGAGTTACCATATTTTGAAGAATGTTTGAGAACATATGAATTGAATAAAGTAGCAGATGGATTAGAAGTGTCTCTAGCTTTTGGATCGTCGGATATCATTTGTGGATCACAACCAAAGGAAAAATATTCCCTTATTCATCAAGCCCTTATATTAGGAATTAAAGATTATTTTAGAAAATTAGGGTTTAAATCTGCCACGTTGGGCTTGAGTGGTGGCATTGACTCAGCATTGACAGCAACCTTAGCTGTTGCAGCTTTAGGCAAAGAAAACGTAATCGGCATCATGATGCCCTCCCGGTACAGCAGCAAAGGCAGTGTAGATGATGCAGTGGCATTAGCAAAAAACTTGGGAATAGCCTGGCATATCATTGAAATAGAACCGATGTATGAAAGATTTTTAGAGCAACTTGAGCCTATCCTTAGCAACCGACCTTTTAATGTCACGGAAGAAAATATTCAGGCAAGGATAAGAGGAACCTTACTCATGGCAACCTCCAATAAGCTTGGCCATATCTTGCTTAACACGACAAATAAAAGTGAAATGTCTGTGGGATATGGGACCTTGTATGGTGATCTGTGTGGCGGTCTGTCTGTGCTTGGTGATCTGTATAAAACTGAAGTGTATCAGCTAGTGCATTATATCAATAAAATAAATTTGGTAATTCCACAGAACTCAATTAGCAAGCCGCCATCGGCCGAATTAAGGCCGGATCAAAAAGATTCAGATAGTTTACCGCCTTATGAAATTTTAGATCCGATTTTGTACCAATATATTGAAAAACATCAAGGGCCACTTGAAATCATAGCACAAGGTAATGATGAGGTTTTAGTTCGCCGCATTTTAAAAATGATCAATATCAATGAATTCAAGAGAGAACAAACTGCTCCGGTGATCAGAATTTCTTGCAAGGCCTTTGGAGTGGGCAGGAGAATGCCTATCGTAGGGAAATATCTTGGATGATATTGACAATTGACAATTTGACAATTGACGGTGTTCCGAATAAAGATTTGATGAACGATGAATAGTGAATAAAATTAAACAACATTTAAATAAAACGTATAACGAATGGATTCTTTACAATTAAAAATAAATCAAGCTTACGATGATGCCAACCTTATCGGTGATCCAATAATCATCGAAGCTATTCAGGAAACAATGGCTTTATTAGATTCAGGCAAAATCAGAGTGGCCCATCCAACAGAGTCCGGCTGGCAGGTAAATGAATGGGTAAAAAAAGCCATCTTGCTTTTTTTTCGAATTAGCAAAATGGAAACAATAGATGTAGGCCCGTTTGAATATCATGATAAAATACCCTTGAAAAAAAATTTTGCTGCTCAACAAGTGCGAGTAGTGCCTCAAGCCCTTGCTCGATATGGCTCATTTATAGAACCGGGTGCCATATTGATGCCCAGCTATGTCAATATCGGTGCTTATGTAGGTAGTGGAACAATGGTCGATACATGGGCGACAGTTGGAAGCTGTGCTCAAATCGGCAAAAATGTGCATCTGAGTGGAGGGGTAGGAATAGGAGGTGTATTAGAGCCCCCTCAGGCTTCCCCGGTTATAATAGAAGATCACGCCTTTATTGGATCCAGGTGTATAGTCGTCGAGGGTGTAAAAGTTGGTAGGGAAGCAGTCCTTGGTGCAAATGTAGTGCTTACCCAATCAACGCACATTATAGATGTTACAGCCAAGAAGCCCATTACCTATAGAGGAGAAGTCCCACCCAGATCTGTAGTGATACCGGGAGCCTATAACAAAGAGTTTCCAGCAGGTGCCTATCAAGTACCTTGTGCCTTGATTATTGGTATACGTAAAGAAAGTACCGATATGAAAGTTTCCTTAAATGAGACACTTCGAGATTTTAATGTGGCGGTGTAGAGGGGCGAATGGCTCGAATAACGAATGACGAATGACTCGAATAAGGAATTATTCGAATGACGAATGGCTCGAATTATTTGAATGACGATTGACTATTTGGTGATTTTAAATAGAAATCATTTTCATGATTTCTTCTAAATATTTTTGATCACAAGCATCGAAAGAGTTGAGGTGAGAACTATCTACATCGAGGACGGCTTTTACTTGATCTTCTTTAAACAAAGGCACTACGATTTCTGATCTCGATGCATTGCTGCAGGCTATATGACCAGGAAACAAGTCAACATCGGGGACTATGATTGTTTTTTGCCGTGCCCACGCTGTGCCACATACCCCTTGATTGAAATTTATCCTGGTACATGCTATTGGGCCTTGGAAGGGGCCTAAGACCAATTGGTCACCCTTTACTAAGTAAAATCCTACCCACAACCATGCAAATTGTTCCTTTAGTGCGGCACAAATATTAGCCATATTGGCCACTAAATCCTGTTCACCATTAAGAAGAGCGATGATTTGAGGCATGAGCACTTCATATTTTTCTTCTTTTGATCCAAGTGAGATTTGCAATGACTCCGCCATTTAATAAATTGAAATTCAAAGTTATTTAAAAATATAGTGGAATTTCACCTTCTAAATTCTATCTTATACAAAAATACAATTCCAAAATGGCATTGGTATAAAGGGAATTAAGAAAAAACTTCATTTCCATTATTGCCAAGGAAAGTATGACGATTCGCAAGAATAGAATGTCAAATTGAAATGTTTTCATTTATCCTTGATCGCCATTTTGGAAGGATCGATTATTCGTGAGCCTTGCTCATGAGGGTGGATCACGGGGTTTTATCCCTGACTATAAATACTTACTATTTTTTAATTCCAGGTATATCTTTTAATCGTTTGAATACTTTTTGAGTCTATGTTTTCTATAAATCCTATACATTTTGATCCCAGGTACAATAAGAATAAACAATACCAAAATTCCTACTAATACCCACAACAAGCTGAAAATACTTTTCAATACAACAAGAAATACAATTGAAATAAGAAACACAGTAGCCACTTCATTCCAAATGCGGAGCTGCCGGGAAGTGTATTTAAAGATACCAGCACTTTGCTGTTTATAAATGAAGTGAATGGAAAGATGGTATAGTAAAAGTCCAACCACAAAACCAATTTTGATAATGAGCCAGGAAGGAAAACTGCCATAAAGAATCAGTATCCACGTACCAAGCAAGACGGTGAGGATGCAGGAAGGCCAAGTAATACCAAACCAAAG
>JAYUWT010000304.1:0-4068 GCA_043753405.1 Saprospiraceae bacterium
TTGGATAATTGACTGGATAATCTGAAAAATAAATACATCATCTTCAACATGGTGAGTTTCCACCACCTGCCTTTCCCGTATTCCAATGTGAACTCATTAAAAAACCATAATCCTTCCGGTTTCAATAAATTGTCCAATTTATGGAACACATTTTCAGCTTCCCCTTTTGGAAAATTATCGAAGAAAAAAGAGGTGACAATAATGTCATATTTCCGAATAGTTTCAAATAAAAGCATGTCAACGATGATAAATTCAACAATAATATTTTCATACTTCCTTTTTTTAGCTAGTTTGATCATTTTTTCTGATGAATCGAGATAAGTGACTTTAATGCCATTAACTTTCAATTTATTGATTTCTTCCAAAACCCATCCACTTCCACCTCCGCAAATCAAAATTCCTGATCCACTTGTCACATAACGGAGTTGTTTTATCTGTGAATCTTTCTGTGCATTTCCAAAGACCAGATAACTTAATCCGTCATAAAACGGTGCGACGTCGTCATAATTTATTTTCATAGATTCCTGGTAATTACTACTCCCAAAATCCCACAAATTGCTTTTAGCAGGATCACCCCATCTATCACGATCAAATAATACATAATCTTATGCCTTCGGATCAAGGTTAATGCAATACACAAAGTCACTACAAATGGAATCAAATTGATCAGGAATCTAAGAAGTTCCATCTTCATCACAAAACCAAAAAAACAAAAAGACATTAACCCTAATATCAACAGAGGGATTAGAATGAAGAAGATCGTTTTTCTTAAACCAAACCTTACCACAAAGGTCCTCAATTGGTGATTGGAATCGCCGGGATAATCCTTGATATCAAACATGATGGCGATGACTGTACAAAATATCCAGGTTTTAATGAAAAACCAGGTCCATAAAATTGGCTCAAAATAATCAGTACTTGTCTCGATCCGGAGCATGATCAGTGGAAACACATTCACACATCCGGCCCAAACAAATCCTATAATGAAAGATTTCAGCCAGCCTGTTTTCCTTAGTTCAAACCCAAAAAAAGTTCTTGAGATCAATCCATAATAAAAAACTCCTGCCAAAAATATAACACTTGTTATCAGATAACAGAGAACAGGTAGATGAATGATGGGGTGATAAAATTGAATGCATAAATAAACTAAGAGACCTATACTTATAAGAGAAAGTACGATCTGGCTGGTATAGACCGATCGACTATTGGCCAGGTACCACCGAGTTCTTTCATTGGATCCTAAGCTGGTTTCATTTAAATTTTGGTAAGCGTAGGTATAATAAATAATGGGAGCCAAAAATAATAATACATAATAAGCAGGCTCATTAAAAGGGAGATCTAGTTGGAAGCTCATCTCAACGCTCAACATTACTGCAAGAAACCCAATAAAATAATTGCCAAAAAAGATGAGTCTTATTATTTTATTAAACATAACCTTTACTCCATGCCAAAAAATTCAACGAATTTATTTCAATAAAACGATTTATTCTAAAAGAAAAAAGGTAGGCCATTTTTCGACAACCTACCTCCTAATTTAACTAACAATCAATTATTAATTTTTCCAAATATTAATTCTTCGTCACAGTATATGTATAAGCTCCGGGAGCTAAAGTCATAACAATTGTATAGTTGCCTGAGGCCGCTAACGGAATGTTATCTCCCCCGGCATCCAATACGGTATCTGCTCCTGAATCACCAAAGTTGTAATCCCAATTGTGATTGGCCCGGAATTTAAATTCGCCTGCTACGAGATCTCCTGTATATGTCCAACTATAATCTCCTGATTTGACCATGGCAGTTTCATCATCCCATCCACCCGGAGTGGCACTTCCTATGATGCCCCAATCCATTTTTAATGCAGTCCATTTACCAGTCGTAAAGTCTACTGTTATTCTGTAAAATCCTTCGTCCGTAATTTTTGCATTGCTCTCGCCTTCCTGGATGACTCCGCCCATTCCGTCATCTCCCCAGTCACCTGCCCAATCCTGAACTTGAAGGAATTTAAATTCACCATTGGCAGTGATCGGTGTATATATTTCAAATACACCATCCGATTTTTTAGTAAATGGTGCAGAATTCGCCGGAGTCCAACCTGCAGGTACACCGCCACCCACTAAGAATAATTGTTCAGGGAATTTACTCTCCGTGATCTTTGCAGTATTTGTTCCAAGATTGACTTCTACGCGATATTTACCATCAGCAGGAATTTTAATATTGCCGCCATCTCTTTTGAGTTGGAAAGCTTTACCCAATTCAAAAACTTCTCCATCTGCAATACCCCAGTTGACATCCCAGCTACCCGGCGTCATTCTGAATTTGATCTCTTTATCTCCAAGCAAATTAGTGATCAATGAGAAGTTACCATGACCATCTGAGTTCATCGGTGCATCTATATCCCAGCCAAGTGCACCATCACCGATTATATTCATTGTCGTAGCAACATTGACCACTGTCATTGTATTGTTGTCAATGTCGACCATTATTAAAAACTCACCACGACCAGTGCCATCAACCATTTTAAAGTTACTGCCTCCAAGTTTCAAAGCCATTGGAACTCCTAACTCAAATACAACTCCATCGGCAAGACCCCAGTTGATATCCCATGAACCTGCATCTCTTCTCAATTTAAACTCTTGTCCATAGTTTAATTCAACAACTCCGGAAAATCGTTTTGTCCCAATAAGATTCAAAGGAACATCCACATCCCAACCCTGGGCAGCTTCACCAATGACCTGCATGGTAGTAGCATCGATAGACGTAGCCGGCCCTTTGTAAGCGGTCATTTTAACATCAACTACATTTGAAAAATACTGCTCATTATTGTTTTTATAGGAAGAAACTACACGCACTTCCATATCATGGGGTTCGTCATAGAAATAACCGAAACCTGCCAGCATAGTATTCAACTCTCTTGCGGTAAAATCCTTTTTGAAGACACCGATTACGGTTGTTTGACTGGCGTTTGCAAAGGCCTTTCCTTTTTCAGCTATTTCAATTACAAATTTGTAATTAGCTTCATCAGTTGCATATTCCGGATTGGTCCAATTCAAAGTAAGTACTACATTGTCTGAATCTGAAGGAGCTGGGGCAACATCATTGGATGAAGATGTCAGAGTAACTGCCTTACCATCACCAAATTTATCAATGTCATCAAATTTCTTACAAGCTGTAAAAAATATACCCAGACATAAGGTAAGTATAAATAGATTAAATATTTTTTTCATTTTAATTCTTTTAAAGTTTTAAGAATGGAATTCTTAATTTACTTAATTTATATTTTAGTGACTGTGAATTTACCACGTTGGAAATCAAATACAAACTTGTAAGTTCCACTAACTGCAGGAGCTAATACGTCATTACCATTTTGTATGAAATCACCGCCATTAACAGAATTAGGATCGTTTGAGATGGCTATTCCATATTGGTTTCCCCAATCCCCTTTTACACCAATTAATTTATAACTCCCACCACCGATGACATCCAGTGTCAACTCATACACTGTTTCTGATATTTTAGTGAATTGTTGATTGGCAGGTACGGTTGAAGGGTCACCCCCTGTCTGCCAGTTACCGGCTGTTGCTGAACCTGTGATGAATAATTCACCTGATGGAGGAGGAAGTACTTTCGGCGGAGTTTTATATGGTGTAGCAGTAGCAGTGATCGAGTTAGAGACTATCTGAGTGGATTTTGCCCCATTGACGGTTGCAACTATTCTCATCTCTAAGGTATGTACCTGTTCTACACTAAGCTCCAATTGGTTTAACATATAGCCATTTATCTGAGCCACAGTCAGGTCAACACCCAAATCCCCTGTAAAAGCAACAATCTGCTTTTTAGGATTAGAGAAGTTAGACCCAACTGTATCTATTTCAAGATTGTAGATCACATTCTGAGAACTTCTTCCCGATGTAAAATTAAAATTCGGGTTGGTCCAATCCAATGAAATAGCCACTTTGTCGGCATTGGCAAAACTCAAATCGATCGCATCTGTAGATGCAGTAAGGACAGGAGGCGTGCCACCCAAAAATTCTGCTTTGACCTCATCCTTTTCACAACCGGTCAGAAAAC
>JAYUWT010000305.1:0-10880 GCA_043753405.1 Saprospiraceae bacterium
CTTGGATATAGGGATGCTAAGATCGTATCAGACAGTGTATGGCGTGAAAGTGACGGTGATATAAGAGCTCATATCAACCTGAAAGAAGGAAATAAATATTACTATCGGAATATTACTTTCAAAGGCAATACATTGTATACGGATGAGCAACTAAGTAACAGGCTCGGAGTCAAAATGGGCGATACCTACAATCAGGAAAAGCTTGACGGAAGGCTTCGTTTTAGCTTGGATGGGTCTGATGTCAGCTCACTATACCTGGATGATGGATATCTTGCCTTCAATATTGACCCGGTGGAAACATCGGTAAGCGAAGATTCTATAGATCTGGAAATGAGAGTTTTTGAAGGCCCTCAATTTACGATCGACAAGGTCATAATCAAAGGGAATGACAGGACCAATGAATATGTCATTCGTAGAGAATTAAGGACTTATCCCGGTGCAAAGTTTAGTCGTCAGAACCTGATCCGGTCTCAAAGAGAGATCATCAACCTAGGTTATTTCAATCAGGAAGCCATAGGTATCAACACTCCTGTCAATCAAAAAGCAGGTACCGTGGATATAGAATACACAGTAGAAGAAAAACCCAATGACCAGCTAGAACTGTCAGCAGGTTATGGAGGGTATCAGGGGCTCATAGGTACACTTGGTGTCACTTTTAATAACTTTTCACTAAAGAATATATCTAAAAAGGATACCTGGAGGCCGCTCCCTCAGGGTGATGGTCAAAAGTTGTCATTGAGAGGCCAGACTAACGGAAGATTCTATCAGTCTTATAATGCTTCATTCACAGAGCCATGGCTGGGTGGTAAAAAGCCTACCTCTATGACAGTGGGAGGATTTTATACAAGATATGCTAATGTCAATAGCGCAGGGCAAAGCTCAGGTTACTATGCCATAGTTTCTGGAACAGTTGGCGTCGGAACGAGATTGAAATGGCCGGATGACAATTTTTTAGTAAATGCTTCAGTCAATCTACAACAAAATAAACTAAAAGATTATCCGGGCTTGTTTACAGTTTCGAGTGGTGTGTTCAATAATTTTAATCTAAGGATGACAATTGCCAGGACGACCATAGCAGATCCGATCTTTCCAAGGGACGGATCAAAGATATCATTGACCGGACAATTTACCCCTCCTTATTCTTTGATCAATCCAAAGACAGATGCTGAATACCTGGACATGTCTATAAGTGAAAGGTTTCGCTTTCTGGAATATCATAAATGGAGACTTGACATGGAATTTTATAAAGCTATTGTTGGAAAGCTGGTATTAAAAGTATCTGCCAAGATGGGTATGATCGGTTATTATAAAAAAGAAGTAGGGTTATCCCCATTTGAAAGATTTGAATTAGGGGGTGATGGACTTTCCAATCAAAATACCGGCATAGTAGGTAAAGATATAATATCATTGCGCGGATATGATGTTGAAGATGTTAGGTCTGACAACCGGGTTACCAGTGATGGAGCAGCCGTATTTGATAAGTTCTCAATGGAATTAAGATACCCGATCTCTCTCAACCCTGGATCATCCATTTTTGTGCTCGGATTCTTAGATGGAGGAAATGCCTGGAACAAGATCAGGGATTTCAGGCCATTTGATCTCAAAAGATCCACAGGCTTAGGTTTAAGGGTATTTCTGCCTATGTTTGGTATCCTGGGATTTGATTATGGATTTGGTTTCGATAAAACGAATCTGATCAATGACGGAGCAAAATGGACTCAGTTCGGTAAATTCAGCTTTATCCTTGGTTTCGAGCCGGATTAAAACACATTGAATTGGTTAATTGGGATGGAAAGAGAATTATTTATCATCTTTGATAAAATAAATTTTCCATTTTGAATCAGGATCTTTCAATAGTTATCATTGCTAATAATGCTTCTCTCAGAATAGGTGAAGTATTAGGTGCTGTAAGGAGGTTAAGTGATGATATTGTCGTATTGGATTCAGGAAGTGAAGATGATACTGTGGAAATAGCTTTGGATCTGGGTGCCTCCATCCATCATCAGGAATGGCGGGGTTATAGTGCCACTAAAAATATTGGAAATGGCCTTGCTTCTCATGACTGGATACTTTCAGTGGATGCTGATGAGGTCCTTTCCGAACAATTGATCGATAGCATTGAAGATCTGGAATTTCGTGAAAATGAAATTTATCTCCTCGACCGGGTCAATTATTTTTGTGGAAAAAAGATCAGGTTCAGTCACTGGTACCCTGATCGGATCCCTCGATTATTTAATAGGAAGTTAGCACATTGGGAAGGTGATTTTGTACATGAAAAACTAATTTTTAACTCTAACATTAAGACACGATTGCTGCGTGGAAAATTGCATCATTATTCCTACGAAACATACCAACAGCGAAAAGAAAAAATAACGTCTTATGCACAACTTTCAGCTTATGAAAGATTTCAGAAAGGCAAAAGGACAAATTGGTTGTGGACCATAATAACATCAATCACTAAATTTTTCATTACTTATGTTATACATCTGGGATTCCTTGACGGCTATGCAGGCCTGCAAATAGCATATACGGATGCATTACAAACCTGGCTCCGGAGCATGAAGATGCTTCAACTTCAGAAAGATACGAATCCGCCTTGTTGTAAATAATCAGGATGGTGGAATATCAACAGTACAGTCCTGATAGGGGTAGAGGAGTGTATCATTGGGTAGAAATATTCAATGTTTTTTCAAATTTATTTCTAAATAATACTTTTTAATGCAAATTCGTTAATGCAGGATGCCACCCAGGATGGACTCAAATATCAAGTTGATTGTTAAATATTTTTAATGAAATGTTAAAGAAATTCTAAATCCATTGAGAAATACCTCCATATTTTACGATAAATGTTCGAATAATAAAGCCTTGTGTATATTTGCACCCAAACTTTTTAATACTTACCTATTGGGCATGAAGAAATTAATGTGGATAATCTCCTTTTTCCTACTAATACTCACTCTGCAGGCAGATGCACAGATCTATGATCCTGTCAAGTGGACTACTTCCTCCACACAACTCAGTGACGATGAATATGAACTTACCTGGACAGCCAAAATAGAAACGAAATGGTTTATTTATAGCCAGTATATTACCGGTGAAGACGGACCCTCACCTACTGTAGTAGGATACGACAATCCTAAAAGCATCAAATTAATTGGTAAGAATATAGAAGGTGGTCATATCAAGAAGTTATTCGACCCTATTTGGGACATGGAGATCATGAAATTCAGTGAAACTGCCATTTTAAAACAAAAAATAAAACTACTGGATGACTCCAAACCCGTTACCGGATATGTTAATTTCCAGACGTGTGATGATAAAAAATGCCTCGCCCCTACTGACTATGAATTTAGTTTTAAATTAAAAAACAGAAAGAGCCAGGGATTGAAAGTTGATCCTACAGTTCCATCTGATAAAGTAGCGGGACTTGAGCTTAAAAATGCTGATCCGGCTGATTTTGGTACAAGAGCCCCTAAATCTACCGCAGAAACATCCGGAATACAACAGCCTGTAACTTGGAATGCAAACATTTCCAGGAATAAAGATGGCAGCCATGTTGTCAAACTAAATGCTGAAATAGAGAATGGCTGGCATATCTATTCACAGACGATCAAGGGTGACGGACCTATCCCGACAAAAATCTTTCTTGACAAAGGGATTATTGGAGATATCGACCAAAATGTCATTGAAAATTCACAGAACAAAAAAGTAGCATTTGATAAATATTTTAATATTAGTGTAACCACTATAACCAATGAGGTCAATTATGTTCTGACCATCAGGAATACCAAAGAAGGCCGGATGGTATTTGGTACTGTAGATTATATGGCATGCAATGATAAATCCTGCATTCCGCTCACTGCTTACTTTAAAATTCCAGCTGATCAAAATAGCATTGAAATAATGAACAGCGCTTTTGCTGAAGAAAAGCAAAAACCGGTCATTACCGGGACTGAAGCCGGGATTTTCTCAATCAATAATATCAAACTGGATGCTCCTCTTTCCAATTGTACTTTGTCGGAAGAATCGGAAGTTGCTAAATCCAGCCTTTTGAATATTATTTTACTTGGATTTGTAGGAGGATTGATCGCTTTATTAACGCCTTGTGTTTTTCCTATGATACCTCTTACAGTGAGTTTCTTTACAAAAGGTAGTAAAGACAAGAAAAAGGGATTGACCAATGCATTTTTATACGGATTTTTCATTTTCTTTATATATCTCTTGTTGAGTCTGCCATTTCATTTGCTGGATTCGATTAATCCAAATATACTTAATGATATCTCTACGAATGTTTGGCTGAATGTGGCATTCTTTGTGATCTTCATGATTTTTGCTTTTTCATTTTTTGGTTATTACGATATATCATTGCCAAGTAGTTTTTCTAACAAGGTTTCTTCTGCAGAAGGAATAGGAGGATTTCTGGGAATATTTTTTATGGCTTTGACACTGGCCCTGGTTTCATTTTCATGTACAGGACCCATTCTGGGATCACTATTGGCCGGTGCGTTGAGTTCCGATGGCGGAGCATGGCAGCTGACCGCAGGTATGGGAGGATTTGGCCTGGCATTGGCGCTTCCATTTGCATTGTTTGCAGCTTTCCCGGGTTGGATGAATTCAATCCCAAAATCAGGTGGCTGGCTTACTTCGGTCAAGGTAGTTCTGGGATTTCTTGAATTGGCGCTGGCCTTCAAATTTTTATCAAATGCAGACCTGGTCAAGCATTGGGGTTTACTCAAAATAGAACCCTTCCTGATCATCTGGATACTTATTGCCCTTGGTATGGCAGCATATCTTTTTGGCCTCATTAGATTTCCACATGATACAAAATTAAAAAAATTACCACCTTTGAGAGCCGGACTGGGAGTTGTCTCTTTGATATTTGCGATTTATCTGTGTTCAGGATTCAGATACAATGAGGTAACAAGGACATTTACGTCACTTCCATTGCTTAGTGGTCTTGCACCACCCGTAGGTTATAGTTTTATTTACCCAAAAGATTGCCCTCAGAATTTAAATTGCTTTCACGACCTTGATGAAGGCCTGGCATATGCAAAGGCCAGAAATATGCCTGTTTTTCTTGATTTTACTGGTTATGCCTGTGTCAATTGCCGCAAAATGGAGGAACATGTATGGGTCAAGGAAGATGTGTATGAAATACTTTCCAATGAGTACGTGGTAATATCTCTCTATGTAGATGATAAAACAGAATTGCCTGAAAAGGAGCAAGTTACACTGACTTTCAAAACAGGAGGCATGAAAAAGCTTCGTACCAAAGGGGATAAATGGGCTTTTTTCCAGACTGACAATTTTAATAATAACTCTCAACCTTGGTATGCTTTGGTTACAAATACCGGGACATTGCTGAATACTCCTGTTGGATATACTCCTGAAGTAAAGGAATATGTAAACTTCTTACAATGTGGTCTTGATGCTTACAAAGCAGCTGAAGGAAAAGAGTTATTAGGTAAGAAATAATCTGATCAACGGATACTTATAACACCATAATAGTGTGGCTCAGGACTAAAGGCCTTGTAAAAATTTGATATTCCAGGGATATCAGAACCTTCGAAATCAAGGGTCAGGTCACTGTTGTTATATTTTCTTATTAATGAGTCTATAAGAATACTTGGACCAGACAGATGTTTATATCCTTCTTGGGCAAACTGGAGGGATAAGATGATCCTCTTATCCGTTTTTAAATAAAGTACACCAGCTGTCAATACCCCGTCTGAAGTCCTGGTAAATGAAGTGGAAACCAGGCCCTTTTCTTCCAATTTTTTAAATAATGACTGAACATAATGAGGTGAAATCTTTTCGGTGCCTGAAAATTTTTCAAAAGTATATGTGAAATAATGCTTCAGAAATAAGATAAGATCATTTGAATGAATGATTTCCAGATCATTCGTTTCGTTTTTCTTTAAAACTTGTTTTAGCCTTTTTTCGTAATTTTCATAGATATCCTTGTAGTCTGCTTTAAGGTTTAGAAGAAAATTTGTTTTTGGAACCCAATACTCTGAAAAAAGTGCTTCATTGCTCTCATTAAACACCAGGCGGGCCCTGATGCATTTCTTTGAAATCAATTGAATGATGTTTTTTATGTAATTCAGGTCTTGCGATACAAGACCGATCAACCCTAATTGCTGCAGGTAATAAGGATTGTAGTACTGTTTTAATCCGATGATTTTTCTGTTATAAGGCAATGGCAGAACCCACTGATAATCTTCACCCATGATCGCTTCCCAATTTCCTCCAGTCACTTCATCCAACATCCATGTAAAAGCATATGGCAGACCCAGCCCATACCGTTCCACCACAGCATTCCATCTTTCATCATCTATATTTTTACGGGAAAGTAGGTGCATTTGTTATTTTTTTGTGATCCAAAATAATCCATCTCTGATAGGCAACATGAATTTATCTACCTGATCATTTTTATAAACTTTCTCATTGAATGCCTTGATGGCTGTAGTATTGGCGTCATCCTGCCCTTCCATGACCACCTTTCCTTTCCATAACACGTTGTCAGCAAGGATCACTCCACCCGGCCTTAGTTTAGGAAGACACAAGTCAAATACAGATGCATAATCTTTTTTTGCCCCATCGATAAATACAAGGTCCAATATCAAATCCAATTTTGGAATAAGTTGTTTGGCATCCTCAAAATAAACTTTGATCCGGGAAGCATATGGACTATTTCCTATGAATAATTTATGAGTTTCACGAAGCCTCTCATCAATATCGATCGTGTGGACCATTCCCTCAGGACTAAGGCCTTCTGCAAAACATAAAGCCGAATATCCTGTATAGGTCCCTATCTCGAGGACTATTTTGGGTTTAATTAATTTACTCACCATGGATAAAAACCTGCCCTGGAAAGCTCCTGATAACATTTCAGGCCCGCTGTGATGTTTGTGGGTATAAGCATCCAGTGCTGTCAAATAGTCCGGTACATCACCACTCATACGCTGACAATAATTGACGATCAGGTCATGATCCATATTCATGATAATTTCTCTTTTTTGTTATTAGTAAATATTGGATATAAAAATACGGCAGCAAGCAATATAAACATCCCTGTGTAAAAACCTGCGTTCAATTCTTTGTCCTCATGAAGGATCACAATTGCCAGAACTACCCCATATACGGGTTCAAGATTTATACTCAGATTGACTATAAATGGTGTAAGAGCTTTGAGAGCAATGGCCGAAAAAATAAATGCCATCGCAGTGCATACCACTGACAATACAATCAGATACCACCAGTCATTGCCGGTGGGCAGAAAGATTTCGAGCCAGCCCAGGTTTAAAAAAAGGGGTAAAAGAAAAGATATGACGAGTAAGCCACAACTTAACTGGACAAATGACAACATAGTCACAGGCAGATTGTCCACAAGATTTTTAGAAAGTACCGTATAAATACTCGATAAAAAAGCTGCCAGTATTCCAATCCATACTCCGGCCTGCATACTAATGGCAGTATTATTGAATATCAGAGCCATGCCGGGAATAATAAGTATGGCAACCACCATTTGCTTTAATTGAAATTTGGTTTTATTGATGATGGGATCTAAAATGGATGTAAAAAATGGCATGACCGACAGAACAACTACTGCCACAGAGGCATTGGCAAGCTTAATGGAAGAATAAAAACAAACCCAGTGCAGAGCGATCACTATTCCTGTCAAAGCAAGCATGAGCCAGTATTTTTTATACAATAGCAGTTCCTTAACCGATGGCCTGAAAAAGCACAATAAAACCAATATGGTCATGATCAATCTCCACCAAACCAGGGCCATAGGGCTTACTTTGATCAATGCTCCCAGAATAGCTGTAAAGCCATATGCCAATATCGCAATATGCAGATAGATATATGCAGAGAAATTTGAAATTTTTACGCTCATCAGCCAGCAAAATAACTACATATTCAACTATAAACCTAGACAAATTTTAATCATTTCTGTTGGATTATTCCTCTTTTTGCCTCATGTTCAATCTTATATAGTAATAGACGATCCGAATTTAAACCCATCAATGTAACATTTAAGGCAAAAATTTAATTTTTTTGACGGGAATTGCTTTTCTTTGCAGTTGAATTTGGATATTCCACAATGTTTTTTTAATATTGTTTTTATCTATTTCAGTTTTTAACGATTTAATCCTATTAACAAGACTTATTATGAATACATTTAGTTATTCGTCTTACGAATTTCAAGAAGATGTTTTATTAGAAGAAACAACAACCATTGATCAGCAGGAGTTGATCGTGTACAATGATGATCACAATACTTTCGAATGGGTAATCAATTGTTTTGTTGATGTGTTGCGTCATACTCAGGAGCAGGCGGAACAGCTTTCTTACATTATTCATTTTACCGGCAAAGCTTCAGTGAAAGTAGGTTCTTATATCATGTTAAAGCCTTTTAAAGAAGCACTTGTAGATAAAGGGCTTTCTGTGGTAATTGAATAATCCAGCTCTGTTATCCCTTGCCTTATTCAAATATACTGGACCTGTTTTTTTCGAATCAGACATTCAAACACCCCTCCACAACAAATGATGAGGGCCTTATTGGTATTTCCTTTGAATTGACTGTAGAAGATATCCTTACGGCGTATAGATTCGGCATATTTCCGGTCAATGATCCCGCTGACCCTATAGCATGGTGGAGTCCCAATCCCAGATGGGTATTGAATCCCGGACATGTGAAGATTGCCAAGTCCATGAAAAAACTTATTAAGCAGCGACCCTGGCACATTACTGTAGATACTTGTTTTGCTCAGGTCATGCGTATGTGTGCACTGGGTAAAACACGCAAAAGTAATTCAGATTCATGGATTACAGAAGAAATCATTGTAGAGTACAGTAAATTATTTGACATGGGTCTCGCACATAGTTTTGAAGTCTGGAAAGAGGAGGAACTGATCGGTGGTTTTTATGGAGTTGTAACCGGAACTATTTTTGCCGGAGAAAGTAAATTTTCCAATGTTTCTAATTCCAGCAAATATGCTTTTATTCTTGGATGTAAATTTTTTGAATACCTGGGCATAGAATTGATCGACTGCCAGATGCATTCGTCCCATCTGGAGAGTCTCGGAGCATATCCTTTGCATCGTAATGAGTATCTGGAGATCATAAAGTTAAAAGGTTTTACCAAACAAGAATTGACTGGTAGTTGGACCAAAAAGTTTGAATCCTTTTTCAATACCTTGGATTAAATTGTTATTCAAAACAGTATAAATACAAATACTATTCGGCATAGTTCAGAACCTGTTAAGTTTGATAATCCTTTGATGTCCGTTGTTGCTAATTTGAATGAAATATATTCCGGAAGTAAGAGGTAAATTATAAATTTTAGATCGATGAGTAGAGTTTGTAATGTAATTATCACGATATACCTCACTACCGAATATATTATACCATTTGACAAAAACTTCTTTGCCGGTTGTTAAACCTGTTATATCAAGAGTAACCTCTGAAACAGCAGGATTGGGATATATCGATGCAGAGAGGTTATGTACATTATTAAGATCATTTATTTTGCTGATAAACTTCTTACCAAGAGGTAAATTATTTTCAGGACCTCCCGGATTTATATAAAACTCTGAAAAACGATCAACAGAGAATTCTATATAATAACCATTATGAAACGGGATAAGATCGGTAACTTCGAAATTGGAATATTGAGCCTCTCCGTTGATCTCATTTCCAAACTCCCCGTCATCTTCGTCTGATGTGATCTTCGTAACACCAAGTTCATAAGCAGTCGTTGGCTTATCGAATGTATCGATTGCATTTCTGCTACGTTTGACTTCTTCATCAGTAAAATATAACCTGACATCCACAGTTCCATTCGCAAGGTTATTGCCCGGTTGGATAGTAAAATTGCGATCCAGATAATATTGATTCCCATCATTTCTTTGTAAAGTGTCGGGATTGAAAAAGACCCCTACATCAGTCAGGCCAAGGTCCTGGCCATCATTGGGCCTAATCGAAGCGATGATATGCCCGCCTGAAGAATAATCGGTCCAATTGGTCGAAGTTTGATTGATCACATGCGTATTCTCTCCTGTATATATAGTTCCTGACTCAAATATATGAACATCGTCTATACCAATACCTTCAAGGTTCAGACTTTCATCCGATTCTACTACAAATCTAAATTGTACGGAAGAGGTGATCGTCAAAGATTGGAGCGGTATTGGAATACTGGCGACATGCCATTGATCATCGCGTCCTTCCCAATGCTCTACAGCATTGTACCAGTTAATTCCCTCACCAGTAGTCCCCAAACGGATCCATTCTCTGCCATTTTCACTTATTTCCATCCAAACTTTATCATACTTAGGTTCCAGATCATAGATCAGGGAAAATGAAAGCATAGCGTCAGAAGTAAATTTGGATAAATCAAAACATGGTGAAACTAGATATGACCGCTCGAAAGGGTTGTAAGAAAGATTTAAATCAGTGGTCCATGCTTTAAGATCATTCGCTGCCTTATGGATGATCTGCTTATCCGGAGTGCCCCATTCCCACGAAGAAAATGATCCATCAGTATGCCAGCTGCCATTATCAATTTCAAATGATTCCAGATAAGGGAAATTACTAATGGATTTATTATTAATAAATATGAAATCGCTCAACGTATCATTTCCTCTGTAAGTATCTGATCCGGTATTGATCCAGGCATCCAGCTTATATATCCCGGGATTTGAAAGGTCAACAGGAGGAAAAGAATATTGTATAACAGTTTCCCCTGCAATAATTCCCACATCAAATGGCCCGTTTATATTCCCATTGTTTACTCGGTACCAGGCCTTGACATTGTTGACAGCATTTACATCGGAATTTTCTATTTGAATAGTAATAATTTCTGTATTGCTCAA
>JAYUWT010000306.1:0-4062 GCA_043753405.1 Saprospiraceae bacterium
TAAAAAAGTTAGTTTGGATATTTCTCTCATTGGTACTACAGTCAATGAGCGTAATAAAAAGGAAGTGGCAGGAGTGACCATTACCTCTAAATTTAAAAGAACCGATTTCAATTTAGCAGCTGATATGCCTGATGCATTGTTGGGCAATGAAGTTACTTTGTATGCCACAGGTGAATTCAATAAAGATTAGTCTTTTTATAAAATAAAAGAGAAGTTGTTGTTTAACAGCTTCTCTTTTCTTTATCCGATTTAAATCAAAATATAATGAAAAAGATATTAATAACGGGAATTGCGATTTTCAGCCTTGTTTCTGTTTTTGCTTATACAATTATTACATCCTGGAAAATAAAACCGGGATACAACATCAGCTTTGAAAGTGATGATGCAAGTGGTAATTTTGAAAAATTCTCAGGTAAAATATCTTTCGACCCGAAATCATTAAAAAAAAGCAGCTTCAATGTCACTATCGAGGTTGCATCTATCAGCACAGGCAACTGGCTCCAGGATAAACATGCCAAAAGTGATGATTGGTTTGATGCCAAAAAATATCCACTTATAACTTTTAAATCTATCAAGGTATTAAAGACCAAATCAGGGTATTTTGCAGAAGGGCCGCTCACCATCCGGGGCATAAAAAAAACTATTAAAATACCTTTTACATTTAAAGCCAATGGAAAGACAGGTCTATTCGAAAGTGTTTTTAACGTGAACCGCATGGACTTTAAAATTGGCAAAGAAGGCGAAGTAAAAGACCTGATCAAAATAAAACTCAAGGTCCCGGTCAGTAAATAATGGGCATCTTGTAATTTCCATCTTATCCTCTGGCTGAAGCAAATCATTTTTTAATAACTTCATGGCAATCAGCTTCAAATATTTAAACATAAAGTATAATATTTGGAAGGTTCACTTAGGATATTTCAAAAACCATAAGATTTTCAGTACCTTTGGCGTTTATTTATAAATTACGACGTGGTCAGAATACTCTTCCTTATAGTTAGTGCTTTTAATGCTACACAATCCTTAGCCCAAAGAGGATTTGAAGTAGGTGGCAATATCGGGGCTTCCTGGTATTTTGGGGATATTAATAATGAACTGAAGCTAAATAGTCCCGGAGCAACACTTGGTGTGGCAACCAGATTTAATTTTGATGAAAGATTATGTTTTAAACTTGGCATCAATTATGTCATGTTGAGAGGTTATGATTACAAATCCGAAAACCTCTACCAACAAGCCAGAAACATAAGTTTCAATAACCATTTAGGTGAGGTTACCGGTCAGGTGGAAGTTAATTTTCTTACTTACAGGCATGGCAGCAGAGACGACTGGTATACGCCTTACATGTTTGCAGGAGGTTCAATATTTGCACATGCTCCCAGAGCTAAATATCAAGATAAGTGGGAAAACCTGAGAGCACTCGGTACAGAAGGACAAACGAAAGGGAACGAATACTCCATCACATCCGGTTCATGGCTATTCGGTCTGGGTTTTAAATTGGATCTTTCTTATGAATGGAGTTTAAATATCGAATTATCATCACGACAAACCTTTACAGATTACCTGGATGATACCAGTAAAAAATATGTCGATAATTTTCAATTGACCAATGATAGAGGCGAAGTTGCAGCTGCCTTAGCAGATCCATCCATACTTATACCCGGCTACAATGATGCTAAAATAGGAATAGATGGCCGTCAGAGAGGAGATAAAGATGCTAAAGATGGTTATATGACCTTTAGTGTAGGCCTGATGTATTATTTCGGACAAGTCCGATGTCCCGAGATCTTAAAAAATTGATAAAGTGGTCGAATAATAACAACCATTTAAACCAATTGATGTACATTCGTATCATATTTTTCATGTAAAAGATGGTTTATATTTTAAGTTAATTTTTAACTATTGCCTGGTTTTAATTTATTAAATAGATAAATCCACTTTATAGTATAAAATATTTTACAAAATATGATCAATTGAACATTTAACTATAGAATAATATATACACTGTGTTAGGCCATTTTGTAGAAAAAGCATTTCGTGTCGCGAATATATTACGCCGGCCGCCAAAAAACCCTTCCTTTGTCCAAACACAGATTTTGACTAATTTAATTCAGAAATCTCAAAATACTTCTTTCGGCCTCCATTACAATTTTACATCTTTGTTATCCAGAGAGGATGTAGTATCTGAATTCAGGAAAAATGTACCCATCTTTGACTACGATAAAATCTACAACGAGTGGTGGTACAAATTACTGGATTGTAAGAGTGATGTGTGCTGGCCCGGTAGAATAAAAAACTTTGCATTGAGTTCAGGGACATCAGGCTCCTCTTCCAAATATATTCCTGTTTCCAAAGACATGCAACGTTCTATGCGGAAGGTAGGATTAAGGTTGTTCATGACACTGCCAAATTATGGCATTCCTCCCCAGATGTTTAATAAAGCAATGTTGATGATCGGAGGCTCTGCTTCATTGACAGAGCAATTCGATTACAAAGTAGGAGACTTGAGTGGTATCAATGGGGCTTCTCCTCCGTTTTGGATAAAAGGATATTACAAACCGGGAACAGAGATAGCCAAAACCAAGGACTGGAATGAAAGGACTAAAATAATCGTAGAGAATGCCTATAAATGGGATATAGGTTATGTATCAGGGATTCCATCCTGGGTTCAGATGACACTCAAAGCCATCGTAGATCACTACAAACTAAAAACAATTCATGAACTCTGGCCCAATCTTTCAGTTTTTGTAAGTGGAGGTATCAGCTACAAACCTTATGAGGCGAGCCTGAAAGACTTATTCAGTAAGGAAGTCATTCTTATAGACAGCTATCTGGCTTCTGAAGGTTTTATAGCTTACCAGGCACGTCAGGGAACCATGTCCATGGAATTGGTTCTGGATAACGGGATCTTTATGGAATTTGTACCATTCAACGAAAAGAATTTTGATGAAGATGGCAATATCTATCCTCATGCTGAGTCCCTGCTCATCGAAGAAGTGGACGGGAAAACTGAATATGCGTTATTGCTTTCCACCAACAGTGGAGCATGGAGGTATTTAATCGGTGACCTTGTCAGATTTACGGACGTTGATAAACAGGAGATCATCATATCCGGAAGGACCAAACATTTTCTTAGTGTTTGCGGGGAGCATTTGTCTGTGGAGAATATGACGACCGGCATTTTAAATGTTCAGAAATCTATGGATCTGGCAATTCGCGAATTTACAGTTTCATCTATCAGGTGCGGTGAATCATATTGCCACAAATGGTATATTGCAGTAGATCAGGAGGCTAACAAAAATAAAATCCTGAAAGTCCTGGACCAGACCTTATGTGATATTAACGATGACTATGCTACCGAACGCAAGGCGAAAGTGTTGCACACTCCCACTATAGAATTAATACCCACTCAATGGTTCTATGATTATATGGAAAAACAGGGTAAGATGACCGGTCAGACTAAGTTTCCTCGCGTCATGAAAAATAAACTTTGGGACCAATGGGAACATTTCATTAACGAAAAGCAGGGAATGCTCGTTTCCCATTAAGTATAACGCCACTTTCCATGTCATCAGCCTCTGTTTTAAATACCCTTTTAGTACTTACGTGTGCCCTGGTCATACTTGAGGTGATCATGTCCGTGATCGAAAGAAAATCCTTTTATACCTGGAAAGACACACTATACAACTTCTACTTGATGATCCTCAATACCTTACTGGCGTTGGGAATGATGGGTTTTACGATCAAGGTGCTTGATATTTTTGATCTGCATAGTTTTCATAATCACCTGACATCCGTCTGGTATTGGCTTGCCCTTTTAATATTACTGGATTTTGCATATTATGTGCTGCATGTGGTAGATCACCAATGCCGGTTATTCTGGGCTATTCATGTCACCCATCACAATTCAGAATTATTCAATCTGACCACCGGGTTCAGATCTTCTGTTTTCCAGCCTTTATACAGGTTTATATATTTCATCCCCCTTGCCTTTTTAGGATTCAACGCCATCGATATCTTATTTATGCATTCTATCTGTCAGACATGGGGAGTCCTGGTCCACACCAA
>JAYUWT010000307.1:0-4050 GCA_043753405.1 Saprospiraceae bacterium
CACAACAATATCCTGCCATTATTCCGCGTGAATTTAAAGATCTGGCGAGCAAAAAAAATCAACTGGAAGGTACAGATATCAAAGTTCACTACCTAACCAACTACAACAATCCACTGACCTGGACCAAAACAGCCAATGAAATCATCAGGCTTAAACCGGATGTGGTCATCTTTCAATGGGCAATAGCGATACAGGGCTTACCCCTGGGTTTTATCGCGAAAAAACTGAACAAGGCAGGAGTGAAAACGGTATTCGACCTTCACTTTGTGATCCAGAAAGAACATAGTTCTATCGATATAAGCTTAACAAAATTTGCCTTAAGGAATGGTAAAAACTTTATCACACATGCTTTGAAAACTTTCCATGAACTAAAGGAAGTATTCCCTGAGAAGCAATTTCAATTGTTGGATAAAAATGATGTGATCGATCCAAAGACCTTGCGTAATATGGGACAATTACCTGTCATCAATCTTTATCATCCCGTGTATGATATGTTTAAACCAGTTCCAAACTATGACATAGAGGGTTTTAAGAAAGAACACAACTTACGAAAACATGTCTTTTTGTTTTTTGGATTTATCAGAAAATACAAGGGTCTCCACAACATCATTAGCGCTTTTGATATTCTTGCCCGTAAAAGAGATGATGTGTCCCTGCTCATTGTTGGTGAATCCTTCTGGAAGACATTGGATAAGACAAAGCTGTCCACAAGGTTAAAAACCGGACTCTTCGGTCTCGCTAAAAAGATCTTTCTTAAAAAATCAGAAAACGAAGTGGAATACAATCCACTGGCATTAATCGATAAATACAGTTTAAGGGACAAAGTTACCGTTTTTAATTCTTTTGTTCCAAATGAAGAAGTGCATAAATACTTTCAGGTGAGCGATGCAGTTTTGCTGTTTTATGAATATGCAACTCCTTCCGGAGTTGAGTCTATCGGATATAATTTTAAGATGCCAATGTTAGCCGCGCGGGTTGGGCACTTCCCCGAAACTGTCGTAGATGGATACAATGGTTACCTGGCAGAGCCTGATGATGTTCAGAACATGGCAGAGGTCATGGAGAAATTTCTAGAACATCCTATAGACAGAACTAATGTGGCAGAGGCAAGTAAAAATATGAGTTGGGTAAATTATTCAGCAAGGATAGTTGAGTTGATTTGAATTTTCAAAATTCCAAACGCTATGAATAATCTCATTAATCAATATTATGCCACAGAGATTAAGTTTCAATTTTAATTTTGGCAGTAGATTTACACGGGAATTAACATCTAAACATTAGATTTTCCATCTATATCTTTTTACTTAAACCTTGTTAACTATGCAATTAAATAAACTGTCAGAATTTCATTATATTAATTGTTACTTTATCTTTATAGGAGTTTTTAACAAACAGTAGATGGCACAATATTCAAAGGCTAAAGAATTTGCAATCAATTTACTCCGAACCAAATTACCTGCATATTTGACGTATCATTCGATAGATCACACTCGGGACGTTTTAAGACAGGCTAGTCGTATTGCTAATGAGGAAAAGTTGACATCCCGTGAGCAGATAATGCTGATTAAAACAGCAGCTATATTCCACGACTGTGGATTTATAAAGAAATATTCAGGCCATGAGAAAGCGGGCTGCGCTATAGTAAAAAAATTTTTACCTCAATTTGAATATTCAAATGAACAAATAGACATAATCTGTGGTATGATTATGGCTACAAAAATTCCTCAAACACCAAGAAATTTATTGGAAAAAATAATCGCGGATGCTGACATGGATTACCTCGGAAGAGTTGATTTTTATAAAATAGGCAATCGACTTAAACTGGAACTATTTCACATTAAAGCAATAAATACAGAATTGGAGTGGAACAAACTTCAAATAAATTTTTTGAATCAGCACCACTACTTCACAAAATTCGCATTGAATAATAGAGAAGAATCCAAACAAAAACACTTAGGTGAACTTAAAAAATTGGTTAAACACAATTAAACCCGTTAGAATATAGTCCCTTATGAATACCCGGGGAAGATTAGCTATAAACAGCTTTTGAGTGGTTATTCATTTTTTAATTTTTCAACAAAATACATTTGTACCAACCCAATATTTTTGGCTTGAACATCACCTCTGTGTTCACAATCAAAATGATCTTTCACAAGATCGTAGGTAAGTCCGGAGATATTCACTTTTCCGGGTGCAGCTGAATTTTCCATACGTGAGGCTATATTGACTGTACTTCCCCATATGTCATAAGCAAATTTTTTAGTGCCGACTATTCCGGCGATGACAGGACCCGAATTGATCCCGATGCGGCATGCAAAATATTTTTTTCCTGCCTGGTTAAGGATTTCATTTCTTTGAATAATAAAATCTCTGATCTCTAATGCAGCCTTGGTTATTTCTATCGCATGATCATCATACTCGATAGGCAAACCACTTACACACATGTAGCTATCACCAATGGTTTTGATTTTTTCAATTCTATACTTTGAAATAATTTCATCAAAT
The DNA here is from genome assembly GCA_043753405.1 of Saprospiraceae bacterium. Classification (GTDB taxonomy): domain Bacteria; phylum Bacteroidota; class Bacteroidia; order Chitinophagales; family Saprospiraceae; genus Parvibacillus. The sequence continues at coordinate 2,506 of JAYUWT010000307.1, forward strand.
CCAATATAGTAGTGGTTCAATAGATTGATTAATTCTTCAGGATTAAGCATTTCACTGATCTGTGAAAAGTTTACAAAATCAGTAAACATAACTGAAACATTTTTAAATCGTCGGGGAATAGCCATCCCATTGGCTTTTAATTCTTCTGCGATTTCCAGAGGAAGAATGTTTAATAGCAGACGGTCTGCTTTCTTTTTTTCAATCTCAATTTCATCTTTTTGTGTTACTATTTCTTCTGTCCTTTCTACCACCTTCAATTCCAGGTTTTCAAAAATGAAAGCATTTTCCAATGATACGCCCAGTTGTCCACCTAACAAAAGCAAAAATTCAACACGCTGTTCATTGAACACAGCACTTTGAAGATTATTCTCCATATATAAAATACCTAAGAGCTTTCCTTGATTTTTAATTGGTACACATAAAACGGAGCATATTTTGTTTTTTTCTACCAGGGGATCGGTGGAAAAACGATGGTCAAGTTTGATATCATTTAAAACAAGAACTTCCTCGGTTCTGATGACATAGTTGATGACAGAAACAGGTGTTGAATTATTATTTTCAAGTGGTATGAGGAGTTCTAATTCCTGACCATCCGGATCTGTGATTGTTTCAAATATTACCCATTGATTGTTTCTTGATAAAATCAGTTGTCCCTGTTGAGCTCCTGCATTTTCAACGGCAACCTTCATCATTCCGGCAAATAATTTGGATAGCGTGATTTTACTGGTTAGTGTTAATGATGCTTTCATTAAAGACTTTATGTCCAATTGGCCCTGAAGTAGCTTTGTATCTGCATTCATTGGCCTTATCAATGAACTTTCGGCAGCATTGAAAGATTCAATAAATTCATAGCTCTCGCTCAATGCCTTTACTTTAGCTAAAGCACCCCATTGATGATACAATTTATGTGTTTTGAAAAATGATTCCCTGGCCTGTAAAAGTTGATTTGACTTAAAATAAATTGTTGCAGAAATTTCGTGGGCAATTGCTTCATCGATTACATTATTGTATTGCTGTGCTACATTAATAGCCTCATTGAGCAAAATAATTGCATTTTTTTCAAGGTGGTTATTAATTGTCAATGCTTTTAATATCAATTCTTTTGCCTTAAAATTAGCCGGTATAGCTTTTGACCAGATTGTCATTTTTTTAAGACATTTTTTAAGTTTTTTAAGATACCCTGTATTTTGATGCTCTGTATTAAAATTCAGTTCATGTCCCAAACAAAGACCGTAATAGAAATAAAAAAAAGTGGTGTGTAGGGTAGCCAGTAAATTTTCAAGTCTTGGAATAACTTCCGAAGCCAAATGAACTCCCACATCATATTTTTTAAAATAGTATGCCAGCATGATTCTGTGGATGTAATGCACTGCCAGTCCACTTGGATCTTTTCCTGTCAGGTGAGCTGGTATTCTTTCGCTTTCATTATAGTATGGGCCTTGCATTTGAGTGATATTTACAACCATGGTTCCGAAGCTGCATATTTAAGTGGCGATTTTGATGAGATGATGTCTCTGACAGGTGTGATTATCGATAACTGTAGTG
>JAYUWT010000308.1:0-10780 GCA_043753405.1 Saprospiraceae bacterium
TTTGCACGTGAAACTCGTCCACAGTGCATCCTCCATTGTCAACAAATGCTTTCATGTCCACACCCAGGGGAAGTGTATTATTTCCCTGGCCGCAGTCACCACCTCCGTTTGGTTCTGATTCTGTCAATACCGGAAGGTTTTGAAACGGAACCAACGAGGTCTGCATATAGACCTTATATTCTTTATTGTGAAAATTAGAATGTTGAGAGGCTGAACTGATTTTAAAATAATAATTCCCGGCTCCGTTTCCGCTAGCTCCTCCTAAAGGAAGGATGCATCTGAACCTATCCGAGGGGAAAGGCTGATCACCATTATTCACTTTGGTTCCATTGAAACTATTGATATAGTCTTTGACTGCAGGGTTAATTTCAGGAGCTCCGCCATCACGATGGTTCATGACCATATCTGCTACTGCATGCAGATCCTGTGTTGCCATCTGATTGAGTAAATTATCCAAAGAAGGTCTGGTAGCAAAACCGGTAGTGGTATTACCTATATAAAGGTCTTTCGGGTCATAGCCATTGCTGTTTTGCCCTGAAGCCGAAGTGGTGTGAGGAGGTATCCATAGATGGGTAAATCCTGCATCTTTGAGAATGGAAATTTTATTATTGAGCGAATCCGCCCAGTTTTTGCCATCTGCGGTTTTTGGATAATCCCAATACCAGCCCTGCATCATGAATTGTTGACCAAATAGCTGTTGGGTCGTGAATAAAAGGAAAAGAACAGTAATGGTTTGTATATAAAATTTCATACCAAGGTTTTAAAAAGTCTTTTAATGAACATTCAGATGATGCTGTACAAACTTATAAAAAATCCTGCATAATGTGTAAAAAGTACACGATAATTAATGGAAAATGAAAAATGAAAAATAAATTACGTTGATCATGTGATAGGCTTGTGATCCATTCATTAGAGGTTTCTGATGAAACGACATCTGCCTTCTAAAATCTACTTTCAAACATTCAATCAAATCTCTTACGGTTGCAACAACTTCAAATGCCCTGCTGTCAGCCATTCCGGCTTGGTTATATTAACTACGGCCTTAAGATCATTCAATATGGTGTATAGCCCAAAATAAGTTCTGTTGACATATAATCCATGCTGGGATCCACGGGCCGAACTCGCTTTCTTCAGTTCAGGAAGTTTCGCAACATATTCCATAAAATTATAAATCTCATCTACAAATCCTTCCTGACCGAAATCAAAAATATTGGAATTAAAAGGCTTGCTCAACAGACGGATCATTTTTTTGAAAAGGTCTGTAAAAAAAACCTGCAATTGCGGGCTGTCTTCTTTTAATAAAAACTCAAGCGTCCAGAATATCTTCTTTGTAGCTTCATTATCCAACAATGTATCAGAGTTCATCAATGAAAAATACAACTTGTAATAATCAACAGGAATGACTTTGACACATCCAAAGTCGATGATGCCCAATCTACCCTCTTTCGTAAATAAAAAGTTGCCCGGATGCGGATCGGCGTGTACTTTTCTCAGCGTATGCATCTGAAAGTCATAAAAATCCCAGAGTGCCTGGCCTAACTGATTTCTTACTTCCTGAGACGGTTTGGTTTCCAAAAATTCCTTCAGATGGAGACCATCGATCCAGTCCATCGTCAGGATGCGACTGGAAGAATATTCTGCATAATATTTCGGAAAAAACAAGTTGGGTATGTGTTTACAAGCCTTTGATATCTCAATAGATCGCTTCAATTCCAGCTCATAGTCAGATTCTTCCAACAACTTTTCTTCCACTTCACTAAAGTATCGTTCGATGTCGGCATCATTGATTTTCAATAAGGTCACTGCAAGTGGCCTGGCCATCTTTAGGTCGGATGAGATACTTTCAGCAATTCCGGGATATTGAACTTTTACCGCAAGTTTTTTCCCGTCTTTTTCAGCTTTGTGGACCTGCCCTATAGAAGCTGCATTTTCAGCTTTCAAATTAAATTTGTCAAATAAATCTGTAGGCGAACAATCAAAATATTTCTTAAAGGTTTTGATAACCAACGGTGCTGATAAAGGAGGCGCGGAATACTGTGCCATAGCAAATTTGTCTGTATAAGCCCTCGGTAACAAGCTTTTATCCATACTCATCATTTGTGCAACCTTGAGTGCACTTCCTTTGAGATTGCTCAAAGTATCATAGACATCGGCCGCATTTTCCTTGTGCAGATCCTCTTTGGTTAAGGAAGAGTCGAATATTTTCTTGCTGTAATGTCTAATGTAATTGCCTCCAACTTTGACCCCGGCCTTGGCAAATTGTGTAGCCCGGGCAACCTTGGATGTTGGAATACTTTCCTGAGACTTCATACTTATTTTCTATTTTGAAAAATGAATTTTCCTAAGTCAAGTAGGGAATCAATAGGACTTTTAGCTAATAGGTCGAAAACTGTATTGACTGATTTTTCGATCATGGTGTCGGTTTTCTCAAAGGACTTACTGTTGTCATTGACCCAGAAATCCAGGATATAAAGAGTTTTAGCCCAAAACAGGTCGGGGTATCGCTTCATGAGTTGGGGAATCGGGCGGTTTTCCAGTTCCTGATTCTCACGGGCTTCGAGCAGGATCTCATTAACAAAGTCATAAAAGGCAAATTTAAAATCGGTGAATTGAACATTGCGTTTCATATATATTGGTTTGTCCAATTCTTCGAATGCTTTCAGGATATAACTGCGGTTTTTCTTAAGGACTTCGATCCATGTGTACAATACAGCAAGCATTTTTTCGCGGGCAGAATAACTTGCGTAGATCTCCTCAGATTCTGCTTCTACAAGAGCTTCCCGCCATATGGCCTTCCATACCTCGCCCTCTATTTGAGCAAAAGAGGAGAAATCCTCATAAAAGTCAGCTTCCTTGATCTTTAATTTTTTGCAAAATGCATACACGGACTGAGGTTGACTGCCGTGGTCCAGTACATATCCGGTGTATTCCTTGCGGATCTTTTCTTTATTCATATTAAAATATTTTTGACATCAGGGCCGAAGTGTTATTGTACACAGTTAACATAGATCGTGGCATACTTGTTTTCTTTATTTCGAGCATATCGGCATAATTATTGCCAAGTAGGAACCGGCATTGTTCCTGTAATAAATTTGCAATTGCTTCACCCGGAGCAATGTCCCTGAATGCCGCCAATAGCGAGTTTGCAAGTTCACTTCCCTGCGGTGAATTTTTAAACTGATGTTTAACAATTGCTTTGTCAAGTTTAATTGCTTCTAGATAATTTTCGGGTAAGATATTTTGATCCAATCCAAGCAGGCTACCTATTACGTTCCAGATATTCATGTATGCTTTTTTAACAGAATCGTCCGGTGAATAGCCCAGTTTTTCCATGCCTTTGAGCACAATAAGCGAGAATGCAATATTGGTTCCTGCCATATCTTCCTGATTAATGGGATGTCCCCAATCCGTATTCCATCGATCACTTTTTAGGATAAAATACCTGACACATGCATGCAATAGTCTCACTTTCATGCAAATGGCAAAAACTTTTCCTTCTGTCCAGTTGTCATAATTCAGGACAGCTTTCAGAAAATTTCCTGTCTCAACCAATCTTTTAAATGCATCTTTATTTAACCGGGTAGAAAAAGTAAGCACCCTGGCGCCATCAGCCCCCAAATAACAATACGGCAATGAATACAGGCCTAGCACGAGGCCAATATTTTCTTGATTATGGCGGTAATAGTCTGTAGCCCGGATCATGTCTTTTTTGTCAAAACAGATTGGCAACTTTGAATTGATCTTTAAAAAATCCTGTATTAAGGAGTTTAAATGACCAAAGTTTAAATTCTTAAAATCTGAGAAAAAAGGAAATAAGGTTTGCAGATATTCTCCTCCTTCGCTTTGTGCTACTGTATTGATAAGTTCATCTGCAGCTGGATCCCCGACGAGGCGGAATTCGGAAAGTTTTGTTTGGTCGATGATCATCGAAGAATTAAACGGAGAATATACATAAATGTTGAATGACAATATTTTATTATTAATATGGTTAGTCGCTCCAAACCAGTCTGTCTGTCTTTCAACGGGGTTGTTCTGTGCATGGAGATTCACAGTAAAAAATAGAAAGCTGACCACAATCAGTCTCAAATATTATTAAAAGGATGAAAAATATTCTAATTATTAAAACTGTCTTTAATTCAAACGTGCTTTAATAAAAAAAGCCCCGTCCGGTACGTTAACCGGAGCGGGGCTCATCCCAAAAACAGTATATTGCCTAATTCTTAAGTCTGATCATCTTTTTCATTTCAGTGCCATATTTAGTACTTATCTCATAGTAAAGTACTCCATTAGCATTGATCATATTTGAATTGATCAGGATCTCATTTAATCCTTTTGCGTATTGTTTAGTAGCTTGATAGATAGTTCTACCATTGATGTCGTACACTTTAAGTGTTACATCAAGATTTTCAGGAAGGTTCACACCTATGCGTGTTTCATCAGAGAATGGATTTGGTCTGTTTTGGAAAACAGTCACACCCTCTGCAGAATTACCTGAGAACTTCATATCTACATTGTATTCGTCATCACCTGATCCGTAAGCAGTTGCTTTCAGTTCTTTGGTGTTGATGCTTAGTGCTGCGCTTAGATTGATATCCTTAGCAGATAAGATCGTGATAGTCAATGTACCTTCATTAGAAACCACACCTTCATTATTCCATGATAATCTTGCAGTTCGATCAGAGATCAAATTGAAATTATCATTGTTGAAATTCAATGTCTCGCTTTCAATGTTCTGGATAGTAACATCCTGTGCAGCAGTGATAGCCATTTGGAAACCTTCGATGGTGCTGAAATCAGACACATTGAAAGTAACTTGTGTAGGAACACCCGCCAGAATTAATTGATCAACAGCAGTGAAAGATATTGTTTTGTCATTTCTAACTTCTATATCATTATCACCATCGAGGCTCAAAGTTACGTTGTTGTTCACATCTCCCAACTTCATTCCGAAGAAGTCCAAATCATTGATAGTTGCTGTAGGTACTACTGAAATTTGTTCAGGGAAAATAGTTGCGAATGGATCAGCAGGGTTAACAAATTGATAATCCTGGTCAACAAATCTCCAGCTTTGTCCGCTAGGGAATTGATCAACTTTACCCAGGATCAATTTTCTCATTGAAACGATATCGGATACCGTTACCTTGTTGTCCATGTTAACATCAGCAGCAATGATCTTATAAGGACCAACCAATGCTTTTTTGCTTAGTATGTGATTCTGGATCTTGATGATATCACCTGTTTCCACACCATTCAACGGATCTCTCTCACTTTGTGGTGTTATCACATAGTTGGTTCCCATATTGATCGATGTAAATTTGTATGATCCTTCATTCGTAGTGTTAGTATTACCGGCAGCTGATTCAACAGATACTTTAGGTATACCTTCAGATTTTTCTGTAAGAATCTTACCGGCCACGAATGTAGTAATGTTACCATCGCATACATTATTGTTATCCTGGATAATCACTGTAACTACTACATAGTCCTGATTTCCGAATATATCCGTTACCCAGAATTCTACTGAAGCAGGAGGGTTGTTACCAATATCATCGCAATCAAATGTTACTAAAGTATCGGTTACATCAGAACTGAACGAGAATATAAGTGGTCCTCCACAATTCGCGAATGATCCGGCATCAAAGAATCTCGCAGGCAAAGTGATCATTCCTGTAGATGGCATGATCTCCGTAACCAGGTGATGTGCTACCGGTGTAGGTTTTTTCTGGTTTATTACAGTAACAATTAAGCAAGATTCTCCTACATTTCCGCATAAATCGGTAGCATAGAAACATACTCTGTGGACACCTATAGGTAATATTCTGGAAGCATTGTTGCCTTGACCGAAATAATCCCATGTAGGAGTGCCGTTCTCTGCATAATTCAGATCTATTTTATAGTTGTATTTCAACAAATTGGCCGGAGTACAATCATCGGTAGCTGTATTGATAAGCACCACAAATTCTTCATCGCAGGATGTATCTTCAGATATAGCAAGGATGTCGGCAATTGGAGCAAATACAGGAGGTATTGTATTTTTGACTTTGATCACTTGCGTAAAATGGACTGCAGTAGCTAATGCCGCTTCTATACCATATAGTGATGCATAACACCAGTCAATGATCGTCCAGTATCTGATGATCTTGAAACAAGCATCTTCAAGTCCAACATAAACTTCATCACGGTAGTTATAAGCTAAGTTGAAACACTCTGAAACCGGGTCGCCGAGGAATATTGGGCTTAGTTCAGCCGGCAGATCTTCAGGATCCAGGTTATCTACTACACATGGGCCATTGATGATCATTGTATCATGAGGCTCAAGGAATAGTTGACTATTTAAGTTAAGTGGAGTTTTGTATATATAGATTCTCTGCACTCTCACTACCTGGTTTCCGAAAGGATCGGTTGCCGTGAATGTTCGTGTGATAACACCTGATCCGCAATCATCAAAATCGAAATCTACATCTTCGTCTATAGTTACATTACAGTTGTCAGTAGCTATACCATCAAGGAATCCGATATAGTAAGATCCGGTAGAATTAGTATATATAGTATCTATTCTTCTGACAGATCCATCAGTTATAATATAACCAAAAGTCAGACCTAAATTAAGTGGATCATAAAATGCCTCACATGGTATATACATATCGGGTGGAGGTGTCAGGGTAGGCAATGTTTTATCCTGTATTGTGATCGTAACCATACATTCACTTTCATTTCCACTTAGGTCAGTTACAAATAATCTGATCTGATGAGGATTATTAAGTATATCGCAGCAGTAAAAATCTATAAAATCTTGTCGGTCTGTTTGAGGATCCCCATCATTATTACAGTCAGCAAGCATTCTTGCTACTTGAAATGTGACCGGGCCGCAATTATCAAAAGATCCATTATCAAAAACTTCAGCAGGCACTCTTACAAAATTGCTGCCGTTAGGTATGCTGGCTACAGTGAATTCTACACAAATAGCATTCGGAGATACACCATCCACCACAGTGATATGCAATGAATCAACTGTATTGTTGATACAACCATCATTTACAGAATAAATAATAGTATGTACACCTACAGGTAGGTTTACAGAAAATCCCCCATTTTGAGTACTGAATCCCCCAGGATAAGTAATATTCCAATTAAGGTCAGTTTGACAGTTGTCAGTGGCAACCGCAGGTGGAATTAATACTTTTGCAAAACAATTAAAGTTGTTTGTATTAACCGAAAAGTCGTTGGGAACTGTCAGAACCGGAGGTACAGTGTCCAGGATAAAGATGATCTGTAATCCTGAAATGTCATAATCTGTTCCACAATACCATTCAGTTGTTGTCCATGTACGCATGATCTTGATCATACAACCGAAATCAAATACCAAGTCAGTATAATTAGTAAATAATCCGCACACATTCATCAGGGTGTTAGGGAATAAAGGAATTTCACCTAAGCCAATAGTTGGTACTCCTGTAACTGAAGGATTCGGATGTCCTGCAGCATCAAGTGCATATACCTGATCACAATACAACGTATCGTTTGCCGGGAAATCGATAGAATCAAGATCAGGTCTTTCAATAACAATAGTATCAGTACATGTTTCGCTTTGGTTGCCCGCAGCATCAGTAGCATAATATGTTCTGAAAATACGTCTTAAAAATCCAAAATTTCCTTCAGTGCATGGCAGCTCTTCCGTAGTCATCGAAATAATGTGAGGTACAACAGGGCCAGAACAATCAAAAGGATTTATGTTGGCAAAGTTGATGTTTGAATAACAAGGAATGGTATCAGAACCACAAAAGATTACCGGAGGTAACTTATCTTCAAATGTATGCCAGTTCCAGCATGAGTTACCAGTAGCAAGACTGATATACTCCAGTACATAGGTCTGACCGATTAAAGGATATGGAACCATTGCAGGAGTTAAGCCATCCGCCACAATAACACTGTTTGTAGCAGTTTCAAGGATAATACCATTCATGGACGCCCGTAAGTTAATAGTAAAAGCACTACCACAACCAGCTACTGACAATGGATGCACCACCATAGCAACATTAATGACAGCAATACATTGAGCATTGACTGAGATATTAGTTGATATACAAGCAGGTGTGCATTGTGCATTCAAATTAAAATTTGATAAAAAAAGACTAAAAATGAACAATAATCCTACCGCCGGACTAAAATTCATTTTCCTTTTTAAACGATCTGTAAAATTCGTTTTTTTCATGAGACACTTAGTTTAAGTTTTTAGAATAAAGAATTAATATTGTGCATGCGCACACCCAGCGTTCTGGAGTCGCAATACTGTAGTTTCTTATTAATAAAGTCTTTCGCTAATGATATATCGCTATATCAATAGTTAAAAATCATACATCAAACATTAGGAAAACACATGCCGTTTCAGGCCATAATTTTCAAAAAAATTTGACATAAAATTGTTGCTCTGAAATTATACATTTCAGGCAGGAAATATTCTTAAACTAGGTTGGAAATTAAAATGTAGGAATTGACATAAATTTATCTGTAGGGATAAATATATAATCAAGTTTTTCTGGAGTACTAATTATACAATAAAATTGTGTAGGTATGGTTCGGTTCTGAATAATTAGTATAAATGCTCTCAGATTATAGAGTGTATTTCTTTTAATACATGGCACAAATATATTATATGAATATCTAACAAATACATACCTACATAGTAGGATAATTTAAATTATATTATATTTTAACTTATATGATATTGATAATCAATTAAAAAGGGGAGCCGACAAAAATCAACTCCCCTTAAAAATGGTCTTAATTCAAAAAACTACAGTGTCAAAATCATTTTTTTGGTATCAGTAAATACATCTGATTCGAATTTATATATATAAACTCCGGACCCGATTAATTCAGAAGATTTAATTTCAATAGAATTTAAACCTTTCACATATATGCCGGTCTTAATAAAGATCTGTCGACCGGTCACGTCGTAAATTGTCAGTTTCCCAACAGTAGATTCTGTTAATAAAATATTGATATTGGTTTTATTATAGAATGGATTTGGAGAGTTTTGCAACATTTTACCAGCACTTACTTTATTACCATCCCATTTACCTGCAGATAATAACACTATAGATTTGACTTCTCCATCTGGATCATATGCCTGCGCTTCAATTCTTTTTTCTGTGAGGGAGATATTATTTGAAACATGGCCGGAATTCAATTTTTTAAATGTAAGAATTCCAATATTTTCACCAGTATTTTCTGACTCATCATCCCAGCTAAATGCCATTTTACCTGATGCAATATTTTCTGTGCTATAATTATCTTCAGTAAATCCAGCCAAATTTCCATTTTCAAAATTCTTAAATTCTAAAACTTCAGTATCAAAATTCAATTCAAACTGGAAGCCTCTCATTTCTTTGATCTGGTCACTGGATAACCGTATTCTGATCTCTTCTTCATTTTCCTCTATTAATGAAGAATACAATAATAATGGTTGATTATTTCTAACCTCAATGTCATCGGAATTAATATTTGCTAAAGCAGTATTATTAACATCCCCCAATTTTAATCCAATAAAATTAACTATCGGCATCATCCCAATTACATTTTGTAATTCTCTTCCGAATACTTTCGGATGATTATATGGATTTTTCTTGTTTGGGAATTTATAACTCTTATCGGCAAATCTCCAGCTTTCATTGGACGAATAATGAGGTATCTTACCTAAGATCAATTTTCTGATCTCGATCAAATCTCTTACACTCATAGTTTCATCCCCATTGACATCTGCTGCTAACATCTTATATGGAGAGTTTAAAATTGCCTTCCCCAGGATATGATCCCTGACAGCAATAACATCACTTGTATTTACTCCTTTCAAAGGTTGATCAACTTTTTTGCCGGTGACCATAAGGTCCGATCCGGGAGGTATATCAGTGATCTGGTATTTGCCATCAGGATTTGACATATCCATATAAGCATCTTCCCCATCTGCATGTATCTCAGCATTATTGACAGGACGACCCATTTCATCTTCCACTTCACCGATGATGCCCATTGGATGAGTGCAATCTGTCGTTTGTCCATCAGGAACCAATACGTTGAGGTCCACAATACAAGATGTATACAATCCTACCTGGTCATATACAAATATCTCTATGTTTTGAATACTTAATGCCTCCGGTGTAGATGAGCAAGCCAGATATAAGATACTGTCGCCTAAATCCGTAGAATCAAAGGTGAAAAATATATTAAAATAATTACAATTATCAAAGGCCTGGAAAGGCTCATAGGAAAAGTCAGATCCATATATCGTATCAAGACCTGAAGGGTCCAAATAGAAATCCAAACTGTCCGGACATGGCCAAGTAGGAGGAAATGAATCCACGACCGCTACAAATAATGAAAAGCTATCTCCGTTTCCACAAGCATCCTCTACATAATAGTTGATCTCAAAAGTTCCAAGTGTGAAAACTCCTGAAGCATCCAACGAATTACTGTCTATAGCAAACTGATTATCATTAGTGGTGATCACAATAGGTGAACAATCAGATAATATCACATTGCTTAAGTCTACTTCTCTTTTACAATCATCTACGAATATTGGTGCATAAATAGTATCCCCATCAGCATAATTAACCAGCTGCGGAGCTACAGTATCAATGATTTCAATATGTTGTAGAAAAGTAAAAATACCTTCCTGTGTATTAGGATCATAATTACAACTATCAATTACAGTCCAAAGCCTGTCAATAGCAAAACAAGCATCACCTCCTCCAGCTACTGAAGCAGTATCTTCAAATGTTAT
>JAYUWT010000309.1:0-4030 GCA_043753405.1 Saprospiraceae bacterium
CTGCATAAATTTACAACTTCAATATTTGGGATGTTGAAATCTATCCTTGTATTTTCTTTATCTAATTTAGGAGCATGACTGGCCTTAGCTTCATCCTGCTTTAATGTCGTGATAAGTCCTGAGTTAATGATTGATAAACTTGCTATCAATTGCTTTGCACCTATTACTTTCAATTTATCGTATAATGTACCAAAAGTATCGTCATCGTCAATTTGTACCTTTTTTTGATGGATGATCTTACCTGTATCGATATTTTGGTCCAGAAAGAAAATACTAACTCCTGTTACACTTTCACCTCTGATGATAGCCCAATTGATGGGTGCAGCTCCACGGTAAGCGGGCAGAAGAGAAGCATGCAGATTGATAGTGCCGTAAGGTGGAATGGACCACAGTACTTCCGGCATCATCCTGAAGGCAACTACCACGAATAGGTCGGCTTTAAGAGCATTAATTTTTGCTAAAAACTTTGGGCCTCTTAAGTTCTTTGGCTGGTGTAGGGGAAGTTCATGTTCTGAGGCATAATTGAATACAGCGGATTGTATGATCTCCTTGCGGCCCCTGCCGCCGTATTTTGGAGGATTAGTTATCACGCATAGAATGTCATGTCCTTTTATGTGCAATTGTGAAAGAGACTCTACGGCGAAGTCTGTCGTACCAAAGAAGATAATTCTCAATTCTTTAATGTTTATTATGGCTTAAAGGTAATTCTAATGGAGATAAGTTATGTCGTAAAGCTACGCGAGGGAGGACAAAGTTGCGCAAAAATGTTTAATAAGTAATTGGTAATGTGTAATTGGTAATATTTTAGGCTGTTTCACAAAGTTTCTCAAAGAAAAATTAAGGTTCACAAAGAGCAGTGTCGCATAGCTGCGCAAAATAGGTCAAAGTCACGCAAATACTATCAATTAGTAATAGGTTATCTGTACTAAGTAATCTGTAATAGGTAATATCAAACAGCAAACATCAAACAATAAACCTTCTGTTATTTATTTATACTTTTACAAAATTGTAATTGTAATTCATAAGCATGTTATTGATATTGCTCAACCTTTTTTTAAATATAGATTCATTCGATTCCGAAATTCTCTTTTGGATCCATGAGCATTTGCATTCGAACTGGGGAAATATGATCTTCCCATATTTTAGAATTCCATTATTCTGGCTGCCTTTGTATATTATCCTTGCAGGATTTTTTGTTTATTGGTGGAAAGTAAAGTTTTGGATACCATTATTGTTTCTGGCAGGTACTGTTGGTATGACTGATTACATCAGTGTCCATGCCTTTAAAAAACAAGTGGAAAGGCCCAGGCCATGCCATACTTACGAAAAGGATGGAAGATTGGAATTGCTAATTCCTTGTGGTGGAAAATATGGTTTTGTCTCCACACATGCTGCTAATCATATGGCAATGGCAGTTTTTTTAATACTTTTATTCCAAAGATCAAGCCCTAAGCGCCGTTGGTTATGGTTGTTATGGGCATTGCTGATCGGATTTTCTCAGGTGTATGTTGGTGTACATTATCCTTTTGATGTCCTGTGCGGTTTTATTCTTGGGGGTATTTTTGGTACAGCCACTGCTTTAACTTTAAAGAAATATTTTCCATATTACTTTTATGGAAAGGAGTAGTAATTCTATTGTGGTCTTTTTCCCAAATAGGTTTGGACTCTAAGCAAGGCATTTTCCTGTATGTCCCTATAAAACAAGTTAAAATCACCCATATGATAATTTTGACGCCTGAGGAAGAATTTCCCGGGTATATCCGGTTTAGTTACCCATAAAATATTGCCTTTAACTTCTGCGCTGACGATCTTAGGTAACGGTCCTTTCTCAAAATCCAATAATACTGCACCTTTATGCTCATCTTTAAATGAGGCACCCTTTTCGTCTTTCCACGTGATAGGATTGGTCACAACCATTTCCTTCTCATTTTTTATATATTCGGGTTCATAACCACTTAAGAATGTTCTCCATGAACAAACGCAACCGGTTTGAGCAGGAGCAGCACATGGGGGTATTTTAAGCATTCCTTTAGGAAGTGGCATTCCCACAATATAAGCCACAACCATTTGTTTTTCCAAATCCGTCCCCTGGACATGATCTTTTACAAGACGCATCGAATGAGTTGACCCTTGTGAATGTGACGCAATAATAAAAGGCCTGCCTTGATTAAAATGATTCAAATAATATTGGAAAGCATCTTCCACATCATGATATGCCAGATCAAAAGCTTTTTTTGCCACAGCCGGATTCTGCATATAATAAGCTTTGATATGTGCTTGCCGGTACCTGGGCGCATAAATTTTGCCCACCTGGTTAAAAAGTGAGGCCTGATATTTTATGGAGCGTGTATCAGTTTCATCATTGACACTTCTATCGTCAAGTGCTGCATTCCATTGATCATTTTCAACTTTACCAAGGTAAGAAGTTGGATAGATAAAAAACACATCAACCGGAGCATCACTTTGCTTATCGTTCCACTTATCACCGGGAACCAGATCAGCATTATCCTTTTTAGTAGGTAAGGCTGCCCAGTTATTTTCATCACTAAAATCTATTTTTTCCTGAGCAAATACATTAATATAACTCAGAAGAATTAATACTAGAATACTCAATTTTATAAAATTCATAAATTGACCTTTCATAAATTTATCTTTTTTGTAAAAATTTAACCCGATCATCAAATGTTTTTTGCTCCACAGGTAAATAGAGGTTGTTAAGCATCTCTATTATTTCAGGAGGATGTACAACACTTTTATTCGCCCTCATATCTATATAAACGGCAATCATCCATAAAACTGCTTTTAATTCACCGCTTTTTTTATCAAGCATCTGCATTTCTACATGAATTGATTTGTCATTTACCTGGATCGCCTGGCTCGTGAGGATCACTTTATTGGTATAAAAGACCGGTTTTAAATAGGTGATCTTGTTCTGAAACATAACCCAGATCTGACCTGTAGCCTTGGAGTGTTTATAAATATCAAAATTTGCAAATTCTTTCAGCTGGTCTTCACGCGCATTTAAAAAATAATCAAGGTAGCGCATGTTGTTGAGGTGGCCGAGAGGATCACAATCTGAAAATCTTATCAGAGCCTCTGAAGAAAAGACTTTTTCCATGTTATTTTAATTATATTGCTTAAGCTTGAACTAGAAATGTCAGAAAGTAGATTTTTGAAGGTAGATGCTATTCAATTTATATACGACACAGGTAATAATTAGGATTGTTAACAATTAAAAACCTCGAAAACGACCATCTGCGCTTTAACTTCTACTATTTATTAAATCCAAAATAGCTGATAATACTTATATAAATTAACTTGCAAAACTTGCATAAAGTTAGATTAACAATGTACCTAATACATTGTTCAGCCGCGTCTGTAAAATTAATCTGGAGAGTTCATATTGATAGAGCTTATTTCCCTATTATTGCAGATCAAAAGTAAAAAATGGCAGAAATCAATGTGCGTGTTATAAGCAATGCAATTAAGCAACAGATAAAAGACGAAGTCAACGCAATCCTTGAAAATGGAAAGAGGGCGCCTCATCTGGTAGCTATTCTGGTGGGTGATAATCCTGCAAGTAAGGCTTATGTTGGTAATAAAGTGAAAACATGTGAAGAATTAAGCATCCGATCCACATTTATACACATGGTTGCAAGTGCTACTCAACCTGAACTGCTTGATGTAATCACCCGATTGAATCACGATGTAAGTGTGGATGGATTTATTTTGCAATTACCTCTACCGGATCATTTGGATAGCCAGGATTTACTGTTGGCCATAGATCCAATGAAAGATGTGGATGGATTTCATCCTATGAATGTGGGCAAAATGGTCCTGGGCATGCCATCATTCCTGCCTGCTACCCCTAATGGCATCATGATGCTTATAGAATATTTAAAGCTTGAAACTTCAGGAAAAAAAGTTGCAATCCTCGGACGGAGTGATATAGTTGGCACTCCAATGGCTCTCTTATTGTCCCGGAAGGCTAAGTACGGCAATGCTACAGTGACCTTATTGCATTCGCGCA
>JAYUWT010000310.1:0-4014 GCA_043753405.1 Saprospiraceae bacterium
GAGAAACTTACTGTTTATGGTCCATCAGTTAATCTTCTGAAAACAAATGGACAAAACAAAATTAACATTCATCTTGGAGCCGATATTATATCCTCAGCTTCTACGGATAATATAGATTTTGTGGTTTCGTCAGCATCAAGCAGGGATTCGAGATATTATACGGATCTGACTTTTGAAAGGGGAATGAATCATGGCCTTGCTTTATCAGGTGGAATATCTTATTCGCTAGAAAGTGATTATTTTTCTCAAGGGTTTAAACTGGGTATTCAAAAGACAAAGAAAGAAAAGGAGCGTTATTGGTCTGTTCTTATTCAATATTTTAAGGATGATTTGCGATGGGGAAGATTAAACCCCGGACATTATAAACCCGTCAAACTCATTTATCCGTCTGAACTTCGGTACCGGGAATGGTCAGACACGCCAAAGAGAAATTCATTCAATCTTAAATTTGGATTTACACAAGTTCTCAATAACCGGAATGTGCTGGGAATATATCCGGAGGTTGCTTATCAGCAAGGATTGTTAGCAACACCCTTTCACAGAGTTTATTTTACTGATAATAGTGTGGCAGTGGAGCATTTGCCAGAAAGCAGAATCAAAGGAGCGTTAGCCTTAAAATTAAATACATCGGTCAATTCCAGATTAATTGTCAAAAACAGCATTCAGGGCTATTGGGATGATTTTGGTATTCGATCCATTTCAATTGAGCATGAGTCCGCTTTAAAACTCACTACTTTCTTCACATTATTGCCTAATTTCTATATCAGTTCACAAAAAACTTCAGATTATTTTGAACCTTATCAATTGCATAATAAATCTGAGGAATTTTATACTTCAGACTATGATCTTTCCGGTTTTGAAACCATACTAATTGGAATTGGTTTTAAATATCATCCTTATATTTTTGCTACACGACGGGTGCTATTCAATACAATGATCTTACGCTATAGCTATTTACATCGCAGCAATGAACTCAATGCACATATTTTATCGCTGGTATTACAAACAGAAGTTTTTAATAAAAAAAGATAAAAATAAATAGCGATATAATCTCTTAACAATTCTAAAACAAAGAAACATTAAACTAATGCTTTCCTTTGCGTCAAATTAAAAATATTCTTTTGAGAAAAACGATATTATTTAGCGTATTACTGTTTTTTGTGTTGTCTGCTCACGCACAGCAAATACAACTAACCGGAATAGTACAAGACAGAAATGACAATACAGCGCTGATTGGGGCGAATTTCATCGTTAAGACACAGCAGGACTCAACCATAGCAGTGATAAGCACCGACGCAGAAGGCAAATTTCGATTTTCTGATTTAAATCCGGGCACATATGAGATTCAGGCAAGTTATGTGGGTTTTAAATCATACAGTAAAACCATTGAGCTTGGTTTAAATCCGATCGTCTACATACCAATTACTTTAATTTCTGAGGGTATAACCCTTGGTGGCGTTGAAATAGTTGGCAAAACACCTCCAGTAACTCAAAAAGGTGATACATCAGAAATCCGTGCCAATTCTTTCAAAGTCAATCCGGATGCCAATGCTGAAGATCTTGTTACTAAAATGCCCGGAATGTCAAAGGTAGATGGAAAACTTCAGGCACAGGGCGAAGAAGTGAAAAGAGTACTTGTAGATGGGGCGGTTTTCTTTGGAAATGACCCTTCTGCCACATTAAAAAATCTTCCTGCTGATATGATCGACAAGGTCCAGGTCTTTGACAAAGCAAGCGACCAGGCACAATTTACAGGCATATCTGATGGGAATGAAGAAAAGACGATCAATATCATTACTAAACCGGATTTCAGGACCGGAAAATTCGGCAGGGTCTTTGCCGGTTATGCACCGGATGATAAATATAAAGTGGGTGGAGTATTCAATAGTTTCAACAATGCTAAAAGGTTAACGATCATAGCCCAAAGTAACAATATCAATGAACAAAATTTTGCAAATGACGACATGGCTGCAATGCAAACATCCAGTGGTGGCGGTGGACGAGGAGGGCGAGGACCTGGAGGTAGTGGCGGTGGCCCCAGAGGTGGCGGGCCTCCCGGAGGAGGAGGTGGCGGAAACCCATTTCAAACCAGCAATCAGGGCGGGATCGTTACTACTCATGCTCTGGGAATAAACTATTCAGATAAGTGGGCCGAGAAAGTGACCTTTCAGGGAAGTGTCTTTGGTAACATGAATGAAACGGATCTTCAACAAACCACTTTTAGGGAATATTATACTGATCAAACTTATAAAGAGATCTATAATGCTGCTAAAAATAGTTCTTCTCTTAGGATGAATGCCCGGATAACTTTTGATATTGATTCATTTCAATCTATAATTTACAGCCCTACATTTAGTTACGGATTCAATAATTCAAACTATTTCACCGATGGAAAGCTATTCAGGACAGGGTCATTGCAAGGTAGCAACGAAACACTCATCAACGGAGATGGAAAAAATACAACAATCAATAATGAATTGATGTACCGTAAACGGATCAATAGAAATGGCAGGTCATTGTCTCTCCGGTTAAATCAGGCATATTCAAGCAATCTTCCTACTACCAATCAGATCCTCAAAACTACGACCATTGACACCGCTATGCTTATCCTTATTGATGAACAATGGGTAGAAAGCAATAATTACAACAGATCTTATGGAGCGGAGGTCAATTATACCGAACCGATTGATAAGAAAAACTCATTAAGTCTTGGGTATAATTATACCATAAAAAACAATGATATAGACAAAAAGACGTATGATGTCAGTAACGACCAATCGCCCACTGATGGCAACCTGGTGCAGTTACTTTCCAATGTCACCGATAATGAATATTATAGCCACCGGCCAAAGCTCGATTACAGATACCAGGACAAGGAGTTTAACTTTTCTGCCAGCCTGGGTTATCAATACAGTACATTGAGAAGCAGAAGAACTTATCCATCTTATGTTCCTGTCAACAAAAACTTTAGAAATTTCTTGCCGGAAGCTTCCATCAGATGGAATGTTAACAAAACGCAGAATATCAGGCTTTTCTATCGGGCCGGTACACAGGAACCGACAGTCAATCAACTGCAGAACGTAGTTGACAATACTAACACCCTTAATCTTACCTCAGGAAACCCAAACCTGGATCAAAGTACAAGTCATCGTTTATTTTTCCGTTATTCTTTTATTAATGCTAAGTCCGGTTCAAATTTCTTCATAGGTGGTGGAGGCTCCACGACGCAGGATTATATTGGAAATCAGGTCCTTTACTCCAATTCCGATACAATAATAGAGAGCTATGGCTTTTTGCCTGTTGGTGCTCAATTCTCTTATCCGGTCAATCTGGATGGGTATTATAATCTAAGGGCATTTGCGAGTTATGGATTACCGGTTTATCTTATTAAATCCAATGTGAATTTTAATCTCAACACTTCATATACAAAAGCTCCAAGCCGAATCAACCAACAAATTAACAATTCTCAAACTGCCAATTATGGGGGCGGGGTGTCGATCGCAAGTAATTTTAGTCAAAACCTGGATTTTACATTATCGACTCAATTGAGTTATAGTGATGTAAAAAACGACATTAATGTCAATTCTGACAATACTTATTTCAATCAAAATACTTCAGCACGGATCAACTGGATCTTCTTTGAGCATTTTGTATTAAATACAGATGCGACATATTATTACAATCAAGGATTGTCAAGTGAGGAGAATACAAGTTATACATTGTGGAATGCCGGCTTCGGCTATAAATTCCTGAAGAAAAATGCGGCAGAGATAAGGCTGCAGGCATTTGACCTTTTGAATAACAATACCGCCATCGTGCGGAACTTCTCTGACACTTATTATGAAGATGTGAGTTCCAATGTGCTGAACAGATATTTTATGCTGATGTTTAGTTATAAGTTTTGATATCAGATATCAGATGCTAGATGCTCCTATGAATAAAATACCTTAAATCCTGAGAGATCAGGCAATAAAATATATTTTGAGAAAATGTCAATCAATTTTGGTTGACATT
>JAYUWT010000311.1:0-4012 GCA_043753405.1 Saprospiraceae bacterium
TTAAATTTTAATCCGTATGAAATAGTGATTTTCTCAGGAACCAGATCAATGGTATACCCCAGAGCTCCTTCCCCTGACATAGCTGCGGCAGTGTAAGTAAATATTTTCAGAGGTTGGTTCATATTTATCTGTTTTTATGTAGTCTTTCATTTTTCGATATAGTATTCATAAAATCTTCTTTTATAAATGATCTTTCTTTTTTTATTATTTTTGATACGATCCTTTCTATCTCTTCAATTGAAATGCTTTTGTCTTTAACCTGAATGTTAACCTTCAATTCTTTAATTTCTATTGGCATGTTCTTAATTTACCGTCAAGCTAATAAATAGGTACGAAAATTCTATAGTTTCAATAGCTACAGCATTTTCTTTCGCACTTAAATTTGCTAACTGCCATTTTACAGGAAAAGCATTGGCTAAGCTCCAAATCAGCAATTCAGTACCATCGGGATCAACTAATGTGACTGTGATTGTCCTGGAAGTTTGCATAATGTTATGATTATCCAAATTAGCCGGTTCTATTAAGATTTTATTTAACCAGTCATTATAAAGAGGCGTGTTTTTTGTGACCTGACTACAATTCACATTTATATTAAAGGCTCTCTTTAATACTAAATTAGGATGTTTGACCCTGATAGGCAATTTATATACACCTTCATTCATACCACCTACATTTAATTCTTCAGTTACCAGCTCTGATTGCAATCCACTTGCTTCTGCAAATGATAAGATATCACCTGCTATATCTACTTTGTAGTAAAAAGATCTTGGAATGAAATTATTCATAATTAGGTTGTTTCTAATTCTTCATAAGCGAATTCCATAGTTTCTATTGAAATCGCATTTTCAGTTGATTTAAAATCTGTTCCGGAAAGTTTTATTGGATAAGCCCTCTTTATATTCCATGTCATGACGTTTTCCGCTTTTTCATCCAATAGCTCAATAAGAATATCGAATTTATTTGCTTCGTCAAAATATTTCTTATCAAAATAATCTTTAAAGATATTTATCAAATCCTTATCACCTTTGAATATTCCTTTTTTAAGTATTAAATTACTTGTTTTTGTGAGCCCAGTTAGTTTCATGGTGTGCAATTCCTGACCACCTACTCTATATTCGATAATAGGAGATTCCACTTGAAGACCAGTTACTTCCTGAAAACTATATTCAAGAGTTTTAATCTTTACCCTAAAGTGATATTTGGCAACCGGCCATTCAGTATTTGCTTTTTTTGCCATAAGATTACATCTTAGTAACATTAAGGACAGGAAATATTAATGTATAAACAGTGTTTATACTTCTAGACCTTAATGAATAAAAATCAGCCCTGAAAAAATATTTTTCAGGGCCTCATTTAATTAAAGTTCAGTTTTGATCTCTTCGTAAGCAAATTCAATTGTTT
The DNA here is from genome assembly GCA_043753405.1 of Saprospiraceae bacterium. Classification (GTDB taxonomy): domain Bacteria; phylum Bacteroidota; class Bacteroidia; order Chitinophagales; family Saprospiraceae; genus Parvibacillus. Next base: position 1,402 of record JAYUWT010000311.1, read on the forward strand.
CGATTGAAACTTCATTTGCTGTAGACTTAAGGTCAGTTCCACTAAATTTGACAGGGAAGGCTCTGGAGATGTTCCAGGTCATGACCGTAGAAGCTGTTTCGTCTAATAACTCGACGATAATATCTATACGATCATCCTGAGTGTAATATGTTTTGTCATAGATCTTATTAAAGATATCTAACAACCTGCTGTCGGTCTCAAACACTCCTTTTTTAAGGACTAAATTGCTGGTTTTTACCAGGCCTGCCTGCTTTATTACATGAAAAGCTTCACTGTCCCCGTTTCTATATTCTATAGGTGTGGTCTCAGCCTGCAATCCGGATGCTTCCTGAAAGCTGATCTGCTCGCCATCTATTGTTACGCGAAAATGATACTTTGCTACTGGCCATTGGTTTTCGAAATCTGCCATTTTTATTTTATTTTATTTATTATTGTAATGATTGGATAATATTAAACGCCCATAGGTTCTGTTACGAAACCGCCAGTTTCTTGTAATTTTTGTTCAAAAGTAATTTCAATAAATTCCGCAGGACGGCTTACTGCTACTCTTACAAGAACTCTTAATAATCCTTCCAGAATATCTTGTGGAGTCATTGTAAGTCCCAATCCTATATGCACTTCAAACGCATCGCCGGTAGTATTACCGACCAAAGCACCACTTCTCCATGCCAATGTCAGGAAGTTTTCTATAGATGTCCTGATTTTAACCCATGTCTGAGCCGTATTTGGATCAAATACATAATTTTCCACAGCACTCTTAATTGATTGTTCTAACATGATCATCGTACGTCTTACGTTGATATATCTCCAGTCCTGGCTATTACCATCCAATGTACGTGCACCCCAAACAAGGATACCTTTGCCGATAAAAGTTCTGATTGCATTGATTGCTTTTCCATTGATCGGTAAATTTAGATCTTCCTGGTTTTCAGCAGTGATCGGAACCGTCGGAGAAGTAACTCCATACATAGAGATGTTTGCAGGTGCTTTGTGCACCCCTGCAGTATTGTCAACTAGAGTATAAATCCCTGCCATAGCTGCTGCTGCAGGTAAGACATTGATCGCTTCTTTAACAGAATTCAGAATGGATTTATACAGTGGGCTTATAGTCCGTAAAGTATTATCCAATACCAGGGTATCCGCACTGTTATCTTTCAATTTATCGATCTCAAATTTAGCCGCTTCAAACAATCTCACTGATCGTTCATCATAATTTTTGAGGTTTTTACTTAGAGGTGAAGTAGTGGCTTTTTTGATTTTGTCATCAGCTTTTGCTTTATCATCTGCTGCAGGAGCTTCTACTACATCGACACTCTCTTCATAAGCCGGAGCGATCGCTAAATAGTTTTGCTCAGCTTCTGAAGTAAGGATCTTGATCAGATCAGGAGTATTGCTTATATTCCTGTAAGAAATCTCAGCACTTGTGACGATGGTGGTATTTAACCACGGATAGTAGGCTGCACCAAAATTTAAAAAATTATTACCAATACCTTCTCTGAATGTAGTTATTACATCACCCTTATCGAATGATCTTTTCTGATCACCATCATATACATCGAAGATCCCAAATCTTGATTTCATTGTATAACCACAATGTTTCAGGACATCCTGATAGAAGCTCAGACATTCAGCTTTCGGTAGTAGGGTGGCATCCGGCGCACATACCAGTGTGGGCTCCTGCTCTGTCAACAAGGTATTCAAACCACTATTGTTTTCACTATCATTCAGATCTCTTAGATTGACCCCGTTGTTATAATCTCCTACAGAAACTATGTAACAGGTTCCACCACCATTCGCATAATAAAGTCTCATACTGTTGTATAAGAGGTATTGCGTTTGAGTATCAACTCTTAAATCGTAGTCCAGATTTGGCTTAGATTTAATAGTAAATTGAGTTCTGGGCGCGCCGCCAAAAAAGGTGACGTATTCTGATAACGATGAAATTCTTGTTGGCATATTTCTCAAAGGAGAATTGCCATTCAATGCTTTTTCAGTGTAACCAATAAATGCAGGAACAGCTGTGGGTACAGCTACTACTGAATTGGTAAAGGCGTTTCTCTCTTTGATATAAACACCCGGTGTTGCGTACTGCATCATAAGTTAAAAAGTTTATAGTTTATTATAATTAAGTTATTTTAATTTATATATATACATACATCATTGAGTATGTGGTACCGGAATATCTGTCGATCCTTTGTACATTTTTGTAAGTCGGGATCGGCATTCTAATGGATGATTGATTCCATTTTTTCGCATTAATGATTTTCATTTTTAATATTTCATGATTAAAGGTGTTAATTCTCAATGGTTTATCCTCTTTAAAAGTGGCATAAAGACATTGTACTCCATTCACCAGTTCTTTCTTTTCTAATGGTAGAATTGGAATTTTTTCTCCATTAAGTTCAAAAACTACATCTGTGATATCGTAGATATTTTTTTCTTCTGATCTTGAAATTAAAATATATCTCCATTGAGTAGTTTTAGTATCAAAGGCAAGTTGTAAATTTTGTATCCCAAATTTTTTCCCATTCCAGATTGATTTTAATTTATTGGAAGGTTTTAGGAAAATCTCTACAACCAAATTCAATTTTTTTCTACCGGTTATATAAAA
>JAYUWT010000312.1:0-4009 GCA_043753405.1 Saprospiraceae bacterium
CATTGACCGGCTTTACTTTTCTGACCGGTTATGTACCATTGGAAGCCAATTTCTTTGAATTTAGTAAATGGGGTGCTTATGCAGCTTCCAATATGAGGGTTTCTGATTGCGGTTGCTTTGGGGATTTTCTGACTATAGAACCTAAGATGTCATTTCTTAAGGATGTGTTCCTTCTTATACCGGGCTTGATCTTTATAATTTATCACAGGTTATTTCATAAATTGTTCAATTCCGGAGCGCGTCTGGGTTTATTCATCATTAGTTTGGTGGGATTCTTGTTTTATTGCCTCAATTTTATGTATTGGGATGAGCCATCAGTGGATTTCAGACCCTTCAAGGAAGGCATCAATATCAGAGATCAAAAAACAAAGGAACAGGAGGCAGAATCTAAGAGGCCTGTCATAATGGTTATTAAACCCATCGCTGGTGGGGACTCTATTTCAATGTCTCAGGATGAATATTTGAAACGATTCAAAGAGTTTCCTAAAGACACCTTTAATATAACTCAGGTTACAGGCGAATCCACCCTTGCTCATTCCAAGATCAGTGATTTCAGGATCACGAATGCACTTGACACTGATGTCACGGATCAAATACTTCAGGATACTGGTTTCAGTCTCATGATCATCAATTATAAAGTGCCATTCGAAAAAGAAATGAAAATGGTGGAGATAGCTGATACTTTATACAGTGAATCCGATTCATCCAAAATGGAAAATGATACGTCAAAAAGGATTCTGAGTATAGTGAAAACTACACAGGAAGTAGAATATTCCATTTTTGACTCAAAATGGGTAACATCCTATGAATCAAAAATAATTCCTCTGTTGGATAAGGCAAAAGCGATGAAAATGAATACGAGTTTAATTTTTGGAGGATTAGGTCCTCAACAGATGGAAGATGCTAAGTCTATACTAAAGTTGAATATCCCGGTTTTTCAAGGTGATGAAACCATCCTAAAGACAGTAATAAGATCAAATCCGGGAATATTGCTTTGGAAAGACGGTGCCATCATAAAAAAATGGCATATTAACAAAGCGCCTTCATGGAGTGATATTCAAGGTTATATTAAATGATTTAATCTTGATAATAGCAGATAAATAGGGAAATTAACATTGAAACTTTTATGGAAATAATTAATTAAGATTCTTTAATATTATACAATTTTGTAATATTACAGTTCAATAAATAAGATGCTAAGTAGAAGAAACATACGGGTCAAAGTGATGCAGGCGCTGTATTCCTGGTATTCAACTGAGGGATTGGATAAGGATGAAGTGCTTTCTTATTATGATGATACAATCAAGAGCTCTTACAACCTGCTTTATTATCAATTATTTTTACTGGTTAAAATTGCAGAGCATTCAAAAGATGATGTAATCAAACGACAAGCAAAACTTTTACCATCTGAATTTGATAAAATATTTACTTCCAAATTATATGATAATCAGCTCTTACAGATAATTGCCCATAATAAGCAATTATTAAAAACATGGGAAAAACTTCAATTCAAAGAAAATACACCGGAAGATTTTGCCAGAAAATTATACAAAACATTCAGTCTCACCCCTGAATATGCTGCTTATGTTTCAAATCCAAATGGAAGTGAAGAGGATCAACAGATTTTATTATTCCTTTTTAAGGAGATTTGCAAACAGGAATTTTTCAATGATACAGTCGAAGATATTTTTTATAACTGGCTGGATGATCAGTCCATAGTAATTGGAACTATCAAAAAGATAGTAAAGGATTTCCGTACATCTAAAGAAATATCTGATGAATATGGTCCCTCTGACGATGCTATCGAAGATTTTGGACGTAAGATGTTGAAATATGTACTCGTCAATAATGAATCTCTGGAAAAAACATTAGGCCCTCTCATTGAAAATTGGGATATAGAAAGGGTGGCATCCATTGATATGATCCTGATCAAAATGTCAGTTGCTGAAATGTTGATCTTTCCAACCATACCAACTAAGGTTTCTATCAATGAATATATCGAATTAACTAAAGCATATAGCACTGACAAGAGCAAAGATTTTGTTAATGGTATTTTAGATAAAGCATTACATACTCTTTCAGAAAGTAAAAAAATCAGTAAATCCGGAAGAGGTTTATTGGATTAAGTAAATTTTATTTAAAACATTTGGTGTATAAATTAAATTAATTGGATTTTATATATTTCAAACACGATTGCCTATTGTTTGATATTGTAAGATTAAATTTTTTAATTTTTATTACGTAAAAAAATTAAAAACATACAGATGAAAAAGTTCCAATTTTTATTAATGTTCAGTTTTTTATCAAGTATTATGGCTTTTGGTCAGAATGCTGATTATCAAAATGGAGTAGGTCTTACAGCGAGGGTTATCAACGGAGATCTGTTAAATGATGTAGATTTTGAATTTGGAAATTCCATTCTTGCGGTAGATCTTTCATATACCCGCAATATTACTCCATGGCTCAATGTTGCTGTTCCTGTTGGAGCTCATATTTCATTGAATGACCTTGTTGACGAAAAATTCATTGGGCTCCACGCAGACATATTGGCGCAGATCGGTATGTTCGATCAGACCAGGATAGCGGCGCCGTATTTATATTTAGGACCATCTTTTAGCCTGAGCAAGGATTTTGTTGAAGATAAATTGAATGTATTTGAAGTAAGTGCAAGAGTAGGTATTGGAGCTAATTTTAAAATAACTGATCAGTTCCTGATAGGCCTGAATGTTGGTTATGGCAACAATTTTGAAGAAGGAAATAAAGGAGTACTTGATGCCGGAATTGGATTCCATTATATTTTTGGAGGTGGCGGCGGAAATAAAGCTATCAATATCAGACAATTGAATAAAAAAGATACGGATGACGACGGTATTGTAGATCTTAAAGATGAATGTCCGACGGTGGCCGGTGTCGCCGCATTTAATGGCTGCCCTGATACAGATGGGGATGGCATCGTGGACTATCTTGATAAATGTCCTGCAGATTCCGGCACTAAAACCACTATGGGATGTCCGGACAAAGATGGTGACAATGTCAGTGATAAAGATGATAAATGCCCGGATGTAGCCGGAGATCTTAATTATGGCGGTTGTCCGTTTATTGATTCAGATGGTGATAAAATCCCGGATAATGAAGATGATTGTCCAGCAGTTAAAGGACTTACCAGATATAGAGGTTGCCCGGATACAGATGGTGACGGGGTACCGGATAATTTGGACAAGTGTAAAGACAAAGTGGGAAGTGCTGAAAGTATGGGTTGCCCTGATACAGACGGTGATGGCATTCCTGACGGTGATGATAAATGTCCAACCAAAGCCGGAACAGCTGAATTACAAGGATGTCCTGCCGGAAACCAGGCCGATATCGATATACTAAACAATGCGTCCCGAAGTATCAAATGGAGTGAAAATGCTTTTGCTCTTTCTACAACTTCCAAAAGTGCATTGGATAAAGTGGTTAGTTTACTTAAAAAGAATAAAAAATATAAAGTCACTGTGACAGGTTATTCCGACGATAAAACTCCGGCTGCTGAAGTTGGTACTTTGAGTCAGGCCAGGGCAGATGAGGTAAAAACATATATGATAAGCAAAGGTATTACTGCGGATAGAATTACTGCTCAAGGTGGAAACTATCCAAAAATCTCTACCAGAAAAGTGATCTTTATGCTCAAATAGTAAGTTTATTTTTATAGATCTTTTTATTCTTTTATAATTTTAAATAAAATTTTGGTACTATGTCGCATGACAAGGTTGTGATATTGGATTGTGGATCTCAATATACACAGCTTATAGCAAGAAGGGTTAGGGAATTAAATATCTTCTGTGAGATATATCCATTTAACAAGATCCCTATCATGGATGACGAAGTAAAAGCGGTAATAATATCAGGAAGCCCATTTAGTGTGAAGGATGAATTTGCTCCGTTTATTGAATATCTTAGTTTTATTGGTAAAATACCTTTGTTGGGAATATGCTATGGCGCGCAGTTTATAGCTTCCAATGAAGGAGGA
>JAYUWT010000313.1:0-4009 GCA_043753405.1 Saprospiraceae bacterium
CATTGGAAGTTGCGTTACGGGCCGTTCCCTCAGCTATCGTAGAATTAGGTGATTATATAACTCTGGAAGCAATTACTATCAATGCAGTCGGTAATACAACGTTTGAATGGATCCCGGCTGATTTGATCAGTGAATGTTTTGATTGTTCAGAAATAACTTTTAAACCGGTAAATGATGGTACATTTTTTGTAATAGCTCAGGATGAAAAAGGCTGTATCACTCAGGATTCTATCCAGTTGAGGGTCGTAGATGATTTCAAAATATTTGCACCTAATGTTTTCAGTCCTAATTATGATGGGATAAATGACGGCTTCACTATTTTTCCTAACAATGGAGCTAAATTGATCAGGAATCTCCGGATCTATAATAGGTGGGGTGCGTGTGTTTTTGAAGGTAAAAATCTATTACCGGGTGATGAATCACAAGGTTGGAACGGTACTTTCAAAGGGAAAGAATGTAATCCTGATGTGTATGCATTTTATGGGGAAGTTGAATTCTTAAATGACAGAGTTCAGACCATCAAAGGAAGTTTAACCCTTGTCAGATAAGCATTTATGAGCTTGTAAAAATATACCTCCTGTTATTTTAAATAAAAATAATTGTAAATAAATATCACAATATTCAATTAACATTTTACATTTGCATCCTTTACTGCGGGTGTGGCGAAATTGGTAGACGTACCAGACTTAGGATCTGGCGCCGCGAGGCATGGGGGTTCGAGTCCCTCCACCCGCACACTTTTATTTTTCTTTAAATTTTATTCTCCCCAAGATATAGATTAAAATCTGCTGCATAGTGATTTTGTGTAGCTATCCTCCCTTTTTTGCCAATCCTTTTATTATAGATCATTTAGTCTTAAATTTATCATATGGTTCGTATGCAATTTGTATATTTATTAAGCAATAAAATTTAATGAAAACCTACTTATTTTACTTACTGATGATATGTTTCTGTGCATGCAGGAAAGAAGAATTTATTGACAATGATTTGCGTGAAATCGGGGATTGCCATAATCAGAATGATTTAGATTTATCTCAATTGAATGCTAGTTTACCCGGTAAATGGTATTGGTATAAAAATATCTGTTCTAAAACTTTATTACCTGATACTTTATATAAAAAGGGACTTTCCATCGAGTTCAAGAGTGATTCAACCTATACTTTACAGAATGACTCATCTATTTTAAAAACTGGAACCTGGAGTATAATAAATATAGGAAAAAGTTTAGAAATCAATACCATTCCTGAAGTGGGTGAGTTAGACGGTTATTTTAAAATGTGTGATGATCGGATGTTATGCAATAATCTTAGAATGGATATCTGTCTTAACTTTTTTGAAAGGAAATGATAATTCTTTAGCTTCAAACAACAAACTACAAACAGCAAACTCTCAAAACCTTTATAGTTTCGTTTTATAATTGAAAAATTACTTTGAATGGTCAAACTTGCTTACTTTATTGTTTTACATGCCCCTTTACCGTTGCGAACAATGCAGAGTCCTGCCCCACATAATTCAGATAAACATCTTTAGAAAATAAGCCCGGGATGCGGGCATTGAAGGTTACACTTACCAAAGTAGTATCTTTTGGGGCCAAAAATTTCTTCCCAATACTTACCTTCATACAATCACACGTGGTAGCAGGTGGAAGCAATGTGATGGTGTCGGGTTTATTATTTGTTAATACAAATTTTGTAACCTTAGGGATATCCCGTGGTATAGCGCCAACGTCTTTAACATTCTGATCAAGATATACTCCTTCTTTGTTATTGTTTATTGCTGCACCTTGAGAATTTGGGTCCGACTTGCAGGATACAAGTGAAAATAATGCAAAACAGATCATTATTATCCAACATTTATTTAAAATCATATTAAATATTTTTTGCAAATGTATAAAATTGAAATGAGGTTGCAAAAGATTTATCATTTCGAAGGGCTTATGCTTAAATGTTTTGCTAAATCAATATAATAATCCACACTCTCAGGATTACGCATAGTGTCCCTGTTAACACATTTGTCTGGATCACGACCCATAAGGATCTTCTTGATTGGGGTTTCCAATTTTTTACCACTGAGTGTATATGGGATATCTTCGACCTGGATAATTAGATCAGGAATATGTCTGGGAGAATAATCATTCCTCAATTGGGAATTGATCCTTTTTTTTAAGTTTTCATCCAATATAATATCTGTATTCAGGATCACGAACAATGGCATAAAATGTTCACCATTTGATCTCTCAATATTGACGATTAAACTATCTCTGATCTCCACGATATTATCCAGGCTGCGGTATATTTCACTGGTGCCGATCCTGATTCCCTGTTTATTAAGCGTAGCATCTGAACGGCCATAAATAATAATACCATTCTTAGGAGTGATCTTTATCCAGTCTCCATGTCTCCACAATCCTTCATACATCTCAAAATAACTTTCCTTATATCTTATTTTATCCGGATCATTCCAGAAATAGACAGGCATACTGGGCATAGGTTCAGTAATGACCATTTCACCTTCTTCATCATTTAACTTACCACCCTCATCATCCAGACAAAATAAAGCACATCCCAATGTCCTGCATTGGATCTCTCCTTCATAAACCGGGAGGATGGGACACCCTCCGACGAATGCTGTACACACATCAGTCCCCCCACTCATAGATGAAAGCCAGATATCCTCTTTTATACTTTCATAGACATAATCAAACCCTTCAGGAGGTAAAGGTGAACCCGTGGAACCGATTGATCTTAATGCCGACAGATCAAATTTCATTTTTGGCCGGTTGCTTGCTTTTTTATTTGCAAGGATATAAGGTGCACTGGTACCAAAATGATTGACATTATGGTCTGATGCCATCTTCCATAGAAAATCAACTTCAGGATATGCCGGACTTCCATCATACACCAGAATTACAGCACCTCTCAGCCATGCTCCATGGAGAAAATTCCACATCATCCAACCTGTAGTGGTGTACCAGAAAAACAATTCACCCTCTTTGACATCATTATGAAATGCATGATATTTATTTAATTCTAACAGAACACCTCCATGTGAATGTGTGATTGCCTTAGGAGCTCCGGTAGTGCCCGATGAATAAAGGATCCAAAGAGGGGCATTAAATGGTAATCTGATATACTTTAACCCAGGACCATTTGAATTTTCAATATCTGTTAATCTATATTCATCTTTGGTGTTTTGATCACTTTCATTGGGAGATAGGTTGAGTGTGAATTGTATACTTTTTAATTGATCTTTTATCTGATTGTTTTTCTGTTGCAATTCAAAAACCTTGCCACCATAGTTGTAACTGTCTGTGATCAATAACAGTTTCGGTTCTATTTGTTGAAACCTGTCCAATATGCTTTCCACACCAAAATCCGGAGAACAACAAGACCAGATCAACCCACTTGCAGACACAGCCAGGAAAGCTGCGGAAGTCTCAAATGAATTAGGGAGCACACCACATACCCGATCGCCTGATTGCAAGCCCCATGTCTTAAATTGATTTTGTATTTTTCCGGCTAAAGCCAGTAAAACTTCCCAGGTATATTCTTTAGAATTGCCACCTTCATCTACAGTGATCATGGCTAATCTTTCCGGCAATGCATAACGAGTCAGATTTTCGGCAAAGTTGAGCCTGATGTTAGTGAACCATTCAAAATCAGGCATTTTAGATCCTATAAGTACAGGCTGCTTTTGACCTTCGTAGATCAAATCAAACCAATCAAAAAGTGAGGCCCAGAATTCTTCTTTGTGCTCGATACTCCATTGCCAAAGTTGCTCATAAGTTGATATTTCCTTACCCGTTTTGGAAGAAATATGATGCATGTAATCTGTAAGATTACAGGACTTGATCATAGATTCTGAAGGTGACCATAACAACTTTCCTTGTAGCATTGTAAAGAATAATTTTAACGGAAATATTAAGCCAAGGTATTAAAAAATTTGTGGAACATCTTGAATTTGGTAAAGGTGGCTTTTTTGTTTGAAAATCTGATTGTGGGATAAACTA
>JAYUWT010000314.1:0-10695 GCA_043753405.1 Saprospiraceae bacterium
GGACTGGTCCTCGCGGCAGTGCTTTGTATTGCAGGCCACTGATAGAAAAACATGTTTTTCTAAAGTTCAGGAAATCCGCATAGAATAATAACTTATTAAGCTTTGTTTTGAATGGCTTAAGTTGTTGGGAGAAAAATAATATCATTTGTTCGATCCTGGCCGGATCAGGGCTTCTGAAACCATTCAATATGTTGGGAGTTTTTGGACCCAGGATTATATGCTCTTCGTATGTTTCCTGTGGATTTAATCCTCTCTCAAAACTTTCTATTTTCTCAATAATTCTCTTTAACTCCTGTGGTGTAAATTCATTTCGTGAATATTCAACCAGTCTTCTGAATTCTGTTGGGTCTTTCGCCATCTGTATCAATCGTCCGTTGGATACGCTTGGGATCTCTCCGGCTTCGTATTGCCGATACGCATTGATGCCGAAGCCAAGAATTTCTGACATTTTTGCAGCAGAAAGATCATACTGTTCTCTGATATCAATTATTTCTTCAGTAAAGGGAATGCCGTATTTCGCACGATATTGATTATAAATTTGATTGGTGTTTAACACATCCAAAGATTCCGTTGTAAACTGTTCTCCAGAATCATCGCATTTATAAAAATGAAATAATATCTCGAAAGCTTCTTTACGAAAATCGAGAGTTCTCTTTTCCTTACTTAAGGTGGTCGTACCACCGGTAAATGGACTGTTCATAGATGTGGTTTGTAAACTTCTCAAAAAAAATAGGTGTAGTAGTCTTAAATTGAGCGTTTACTGTTTAAAGGGATAATTCATCGGATACTCTGAAGGATGAAATGAAATGCAAATTGTGTTTGAACCCGGTCGGCCGAGTGATATCTTGATATATACTTCTGTTTCTTTTACCATCTTACCAAAGACCCATTGATCTCCATTAATTGGGCCTTGCGAAAAATCTGTTCGAACTAAACTAATGAGGCTATTTTTTCTGTCGATTGGTCTTATTTCTAACGTCGCTAAAGCCTGAATATTTTTACCTCTTTCATCCAAATAAATGACATCCCATATATTCAATTTTTGAAGGAATGCCGCAAGAAATTCGTCTACATCTTCCGTCACGATGATAACTTTAGAGCAAAGGTAATTGAAATTTTATAAATACAACTATAAAGTTGTAAAAATATTCATATCTGGATAAAATTGCAACTAAATAACACTTTTGTGCTCCCGATAAAAACCTAATTCCGGCAAAACGATCTTCACCTCATTTTGTTTTTCATCGGTCCAATAAACAAGGAAATTGACCATAGCATCCGACAGTATATATCCATCCTGCTTTAATTGTCCGAGCTGTAACATGAATTTTTGTGAGAACTTCAGGACATATTCTCCCCGGTTATTTTTGCATCCGTCGTCCGCAAGGTATAACTTATCACCACTCGTCATATCATGGATTCGTCTCTGTATGAATCCAAAATATCCCAACTTAAGATCACGGTGCCCCAGTTGTAATACGGTTTCACCGGGTAGTGGATAGATACGATCATCTTCAACTCTTTCCAAACCTTCAGTCTGTATGTGGTCAAGATAGGATGCATTAAGATGAATGCTTAAATTATTTTTGGCACGCGTCATTGCTACATACAATTCGCGCTTTCGTGCATCTTCCCGCATGTCAAAATTTTCAAGGAGCAAAAAGACATGGTCAAACTCCTTTCCCTTGGCTTTATGAATGGTGGAAACAACAATCACTTCGCTATTGGATGTAATGAAGTCCTCCAACTTTGATTCCCTGATGAATACCATCAGATCTGATCTGAATTTTATCTTAGGATTGGTTGCCTCAAAATCATTGATCAGCTGGACACAAATCTCAAGTTTTGTACTCGACATATACCGCTCTATGGTTTTGCGCCTGGCGTCATTCCACACATCTGAATCTATCAGATAGTTATTGTCCGTTAATTGTAATGCATTCAGGAAATAACGGATTTCTGCCAGATTGTACAAACTAAATGTGTCGTCCGACTGGATCAGCTTAGCCTTCATGCCATGTTTATTCAACAGCCCTGTCAACAGGAATGCCTCTTCATTGGTCTTGGCCAACACGGCCGTCGTGCCCGATAGATCTGAGGATAAAATATCATTGATCAGTGGAATTATAAGATTTTGGTTTTTGTACCTGACTATTTTTATCCTTCCGAGATCCTTTTGTTTTGCATCAATGGGTATTTCTTTGTGGCGGTTTTTTATCAATTTTAAAAACTGGTTATTGAAGGATACGAGATTACTCCTGCTTCTGTAATTGGTTATTAATTCATATTTAGATGCATGATGCTCCGTGATAAAGCTCAATAAATATTTAGAATCTGCCCCGCGCCATTCATATATGTTCTGGTCATCATCACCCACCGCAATGACCCGCATCGATTCATTCTTTTCCATCAGCACGCGGATAAGCTCATATTCAGCCAGATCCATATCCTGGGCCTCATCGATGACCAACACAGATTTTGTGATGCGGGAAGGCTCCACCTCATTATTTTTGATCTTAGCCACAGCAGTTTCAAGGATTGTTGATGATTTTTCGATCGTTCCTACCTTTCCCAGGATATCAAAACAATATGAATGAAATGTTTTTATTTCAATAAAATTTGCCGCATTTCCAATCAGGTCTATCAGTCTTTTTTTGAATTCTGTGGCAGCAGACCGCGAAAATGTCACCATGAGTAATTGTTCATGTTTTACATCTTCCATCAATAACAGGGAAGCCAATTTGTGAACCAATACCTTCGTTTTTCCACTTCCGGGACCAGCGGCAATGACCATGTATTTTGAATTTTTGTCATCGATGATGCTGCGTTGCACCTCTGACAAGGAATCAAAAAGTTGTCTGTATTTCTGAGGAGTAATATTTCTGGTTATTTCCAATGCCCTGCTGCCCTTGAAATATTTATTTATAAACGAGGGGAAATTCAAATGAAAGTAATCATCGACAAATGTCAAAGCCCCACGATTGTCATCAATCATTTTTCTGGCGTATTCACCTACAATATGAATTTGCTGAATTTTGTGATCGTAATACTGACTTAATTTTTGATAGTCCTGTTCTTTATACTGGACTCTGTTGTTTTGCTCTATCCTGTCCAAAGTCAATTTGTTGTACACCACCATAAATCCACCTTCGATCCGGATGGCTTCAATGCGGGAAAGGTAAAACAAGGTGTCCTCTATATCATCCATTGTTACCTTAATTTCAAATAAGGTCAATTCTTTTTTAAATGAATCCAGCAATTCAACTGTTGAAAACTCTACAAGGATCTCATCGCTCAACATGTCGTCTTCTGAATCAATATTGACTTTACTGTATAAATAATTTACAATAAACTCACTCAGGGAATAACGCTTATCGATCTTTTCTTTCAACTCATCCCTGGACAGATTTGAAACAACCACGATCTGATTATTTGAAAAATCCACATAACGTCTCCTGATCCAGTTTTTAATGGCCCAAAAATTAGTTATGGTTTTAATTTTTTGAGTTGAAACTTCTTTACAACCACTTTCTTCGGCCATTTGATTGAGCTCCTTGATGTGAAATTGCTTCTCCTCCTCCCCGACTTGTGTTAAAAGAAATTGCTCAATTAATCCATAATTTTTAGTGATCGCCAGCGAGCGATTTTTATTTTGACCTTTTTTAATAAATGCTGTCAGATCTTTGGCATCTGCCAATATTTTCTCATCCCTCAGCAGATTCACCACTGTAATTACATTTTTGATCTCAATGCCAAGATTGTCTGACAGATAATCCACCCTTGATTCTGCCTCTTCTGAACCATTGACTTTTCTGCTTTTGCTTGAGAAAAGATTTTTAATGATGCGCACAGCAGTGATTTTTTGCTCTTCACTGAATTTCTGAGAATTTTTAATTTTATCAATTGCCTCCTGAGCATTTTTGGACAATATACTGTTGGCAAATACACGGGGCATATTTTGTTTGCGTTTGACATATCCGGCATCTTCCAATGCAGCTATTGCAGTCTTTACACGGGTTTCGATTTCGGCCAGATTATCATTCCAACCTGCAGCGCGGGCAATTTCCAAAGGAGATTTTTGTAGACTCGAATTAAATCTTGTGATGTTTTTAATTGCATTCCATATTTGTTTTATTTCGTGCAGGTTGAGTTTGGTCTGATTCAGTAAAATAAAATGTTTGCCAAGGTCTTCTTCATTAAATAAAACATAACAACCGGCTGTAATATTTTCATCTCTTCCGGCCCTGCCTGCTTCCTGAACATAATTTTCGAGGGAATCAGAAATTTCGTAGTGGATGACCAATCCAACATCTTTTTTGTCTACGCCCATCCCAAAGGCCGAAGTAGCCACCATGATCTGAACAACTCCGGAGATGAAGGCATCCTGATTTGCGGTTTTTTCCTGACTTTCCATTTTTCCATGAAAAGCCCTTGCATTGAAACCATCCGAAGACAGGCGTGTGGCGAGTTCTTTAGCTCTTCTAGTCCGGGACACATAAATGATGGTCGGGCAATCTTTTTCCTGAATTAAATCACGAACTGCATTGTATTTCGATTCGTCATCGTCATTTTCAAATACCTGATATTGAAGATTAGTCCTGGAAGCTCTGGATGGAAATATTTCAAAGCGAATACCCAGCTTTTCTTTGAAATATGCACATATGTCTTCAATTACCTTTTGTTTAGCTGTCGCAGTAAAGCAGGACACAGGTATCTGTTCTTCAATATTTTTCTTTTCCCTCAGTAGTTTAATGAAATCGCCGATGTATAAATAATCAACCCTAAAATCTTGTCCCCAGGATGAAAAACAGTGCGCTTCATCAATTACAAAACGAACTATTTTTCTACTTAATAATAAACTTTCAATGGTTTTGGATCTTAAAGATTCCGGAGAAATATAAAGTATGGAGGCCATGCCATCCGCTATTCTTTCGATTGCCTTTGCCCTTTCTATCGGATCCAGCAAACCGTTGATCGTAACACTTTCTGTGATGCCGTTTTTTTCTAAATTATCTACCTGATCCTTCATAAGGGATTGTAGCGGAGAAATGACCACGGTGAGCCCTTTTTCATTTTCTCCGGACATTAAAGCCGGGATTTGAAAGGTAATGGATTTTCCGCCCCCGGTGGGAAAAACAGCCAGTAATGATTTGTTGTCCACTGCCGCTTGTACGGCATTCTCCTGCATCGGTTCACCTGCATATTTCCTGTAGGAATCAAAACCGAAATATTTTTTTAGCCCTTTTTTTATGTCCAAATGTTGATTGCAATAAATACAACCTGTCAGGCAGGGTTTATTTCTTAACAGAAACATGATGCGTTCGAGCTTGGGAAAAGATTTTAAAACCCAGCGGGGGGTGATCGAATATCTGTTATTGCAGTTAATAAGCGCCAGACTGTATGCCAGTTCAATAGGATTTTGGGTAATGATGGTCGACAATTCTGCATGTTCACAAATAACTGAATTGAATTTAATCCGTATTTCATCTTCCAACTGTCCGGATAAGTTTTCATATTTTATAAAGCGAAAAAAAGCCCTGAATTCAATTTTATCATAAAGCAACAGGTAAAAAATCTTTTTAAGACCTTCATCCAACTTTTGAAAAGCGTTGATCTCATCATAGAATAGATCCCGCGCCTTTATAGAGTCATTGACGGGGTTATTGGATTCTTCAGTCTGGAGCTTGTCATCCTTGAGTAAGGCATGATAAGGCTTAGTTGGAAATAAAAGTGGTGACAGAAACAGCGTATCTATAACGTTGGTTGGTTCGACTCCTGCACCGACCACTGCAGTCCTGATATACCGAATATCATGATTGATAATGTTGTGGCCGCAAATAAACTCTGCACCAACCAGAAACTTAGTAAAATCCATGACAGAAGCAGAATGAAAAATGGCATCATTGTCCCTGATACCGCCTATATCAAGGATTTTTTTGCTGTCTGCATTTATTTCCGTATCAATAAATGCAATTGATTTCATAATCTAATCTTCTGTTCAAATAATTTGCATTTTATGTCCTGTAATTATTTCCCTTTACCGGGCACAATTTTATACTTAGCCCGTCATATCATGTTATCAAACCGATATATACCTGAATGCTAATATAAATATGCAAATTCCGAACCAAAAATGTTTATTCCGAAGGTTAAGAGATGTATATAGTATCAATTTTAACCCTTAATTAAAACTTTAGGTATTAAATAATGACCCATCTAGGAAGTGATTTTGGATTAAAATTATAACTGGGGGAAAAGTTTGTGGTTTGTTGTTTGTCAGTTAAAATTAAAATTTTTTGGCTTCGGAAGGGCACAAGTTAAAAACTTGCGCCAGCGGTGCTGTTATGTGCCGTATTATTTCCCAACGCTGATGCTTAAGTTCGGGAGTTCTACCTGAAGTTTAACTTTTGCTTTTAGGGCTGCAAAAACTCTTAACAAAGTGTCCATTGTAACATTACTTGCATTGTTTTCAAGTCGGGAAATTTGTGCTTTTTGAACACCAATTAGTTTACCAAGTTCTTCCTGTGTCAAGCGTCTTTCTTGTCTTGCTTGTTTTATAGCTTTACCAATTAAGCCCATTTGAAGCTCATATTCAAATATGTCACGTTCAGGTGTCCCAATTTTACCAATTAGTTTGTCTTGCACCTGGTCTAAAGTATAGGATTTCATTTTTTCTTGTTTTTAACTTGTTTATCTGCCAAATATTTTGTCCTAATGTTAATTGTTTTTTGAATTTCGATGCCCGGTACCTTATTTCTTTTTTTGATAAATCCATGGTCGATATAACTAAAGTGTCACTTATTGAAGTCTTGTCCCAAAAAGCAAGCAATCGATAATGTACGCCCTGATACAGTGTCCGAAATTCCCAAATGTCATCTGAGATTTTTTTGAATAATTCCGGGTCAAGACCTACTTGTGATTTACGAATGTTATAAAGTATTTTTTCGTAATGTTTTCGTTCTAAACCACCCAAAAATTCAAAAGCCTCCTCTAAAAATAGGATTTCAAAATGTTTGTGCATTTATTACATTTATTCAATGCGTCAAAGATAATAAAAGTTTCGCTATAACGAAACTTTTATGCCAACTTCTGTAGGTTTATTCTGGAGTAGGATTATGGCACTTAAAGATAGCCTTTGCCGGCTTTGCCTTCAACACCAAAATCCAAACAATTAATGCAAAGTAATTACCGGATGAATGATGACAAATAAAATCACATTTACTTCTTCATAAGTATATCGGTGATGGAGTGAGGACAAATACTTCATAAAGTCCACACACTGGTAAAAAAAGTCATGCATATAATATTATTGAAGCTGGAAATATTTTAAACATAATATTACCTAACAAATTCCGGTTTATTCCTGGAAATAAAAGTATTTAATCCGAATTTTGCTCTTGCCATATTTTTCATTAACTCTACTGTATTATATCCCGCAGATTCATGTGTATATTTATATAGATTGTCATTTATAAATCTTATCAGGATATAATCTTTGCCTATTTGATATTCGATAACTCCGGATTGTTTACCACTTGTGCTTGTATATTTCTTCATATTTGTATCTATATTTTTGATTTACTTACTCAAGTTTCGGTAGTCAAATTCGTTTCTTTTAAATATAAATTTTAATCAATTAACTAAATTCCATCTACTATATAACTAATCGTATTATACTTATAATCAATAAATTAAAAATTCATTTTTTTCAATAATGTAACGTTTCATCTGTGCGGGGTCGGCCTTATAAATTTTAGTGAATGAATGGAGAAAATGCCAAAAAATAGTGAGCGACGAAGGGAGGACACCAACAGGAATGTGTCATCACAAGGAGCGAAACGAAGGTAGGAATAAGTCCTATCTTATTCCGTACCGTAGTAGATTTCCAGCGGATGCAAGGAGCCTTTAAATTTCGAGCGTAATTTTTTGAGCATTTTCGGAAAGAAGACACGTTAATAAATTTATAGAGCCTTGACCTTTTTGTTTCTTTTTGTGTCAAGACAAAAAGAAAAACTAAAGTCGAAGTAAGCACGTTATCTTTTTGATTTTGAAAAAAATGTTTTACAGGTTAACTACCTTCTAACATCATCCATCTACCTTTTTTTCTTAACTGCAGAAACTTAAATTACTTATTATACCATCTCCCACCCATACTCATAACTTATCACCCCAAACTTTTCAATATTCTCCACCCATCCCTTTTCCTTGTGGCTGTAATTGATGATCTGATTGACTGACATGTCTTTGAATCTGTGTAAAAAAAGTACTTAGACATTCATTTTTCTACTTATTCTATCTCAAAGCAAAACTCTACACCATTCCTGTCTTAACTATCTGCCACCACCTGTTCCAATGCAGATTGCACAAACTGATTCAATGATTTTCCTTCAATGGTGGCTTGAGCAAAAACTCTGCTGTGCAGTTCCGGGGAGATGCGGACATTAAATGACCCTTTGAAAGATCTTTGTGGATTTTTTCCGGCCAGTTTACATATATCTATATAGTCATCTACCGCCTCTGTAAATGCACGTTTAAGAGCTTTGACATCTTGAGCCTCAAAAGTCACGAGGTCATTAATTCCTTCGATTTGTCCAAAAAATACCTCATCCTCTGCTGCGAAATGAACTGTACCAATGAATTCTTTATATAATAATTTATCTTTCATAATAACTCCAGTTTAATAAACTCTTTTACCAATGCTTCCTTCATATATTTTTTTATCTCGTTTCCGGGATGAGGCTTATGAAGCCTTATGATATGCCCGTTTGATATATTTAAATATGCTTTTCGGGACCCGGAGGTCTTCCCCGTTTTTTTCTCCTCATATCCATTATGCTTCAGGAAGAATTCCAGCTCACTGAATTTAAGGATGGCTTTATGGTCCCTTAATTTTTGAACTATTATCTCAAGTTTCCCCATTTTACAAATTTAAACATTTGTAACTGAAATTCAGTTGCATTATCGATTTTTTATTTTTATCCATACTTCAAACACGGACAATACTCACCCAGCTTACACCCCTCTGAAAAACCCGTACAAAAATCAATTCCCATAAATCCATGCTCCATATACATAAAATCATCATCGAGGATATCGACCAGAAGGTTGTATTGCATGGGGATGGGCATTTGTTCGGGGATGTCTGCGTGGGCATTCCAGCTATATAATAACTGATGATAGTGTTGAATAACCGGAAACATGTCTTTATCGGTGAGTTGATCAGCGGGAGGAAAATCCTGCCGGCTGAGTCCGCAAAAGGAACTGAAAGGTTTAGAATATTTGTGCATGTCGAGATAGCGTTCTACTTCTTCGAAGTGTGATTCTAAAGAATCAGAATTTGCCGTTTCAACTTTTTTCTCCTCACGACACGCGTTTTGGATGTCGGAGATTAGGTGGGGTATGTAAGGATGCATAAGATTTGAGTTTTATAAATTAAATAATATTTTTCATAATTGTTTATCGTATTAAATTAGAAATACAATAATATCTATCAGATAGAAGCGAAATATAAATACTTAAAATGTTAATCTGGATAGTTTGAACTGGGTTATTGAATGGGTTGTGTTTATAGATCAAAAATAAAATATTTTTTCTGAATCAACAAATTAACCACAGATATTTTTTAATCAAAGAAAGCACACAAATTTCCACAAAAAACAGAGAGGAAATTATAAATTATGGATGATAAATGACACTACCGGATTGTAATTACTAGTGAAAATAAAAGAAAGTATACAAAGAATTTAAGTGTGCCACTTTAATTGGCTCCGTAGCGAAGGCTTAATAAATCTGCCTAATCAATACAAATCAGTGTTATATGCGTCACAATAAATTGTAGTGGGGAAGATCTGTGCAGATCCGAAGATTCACCTTGACCGGTGTCTGTACCCACCGGTGATAAGGTGTAATTCAATAAATTTGAGTAGAAAGTTTGATGCCAAGGTGCCTTGATACAGCAATTCACCTGAATTATTCGATTACGTTTGGTGGAGCAAAGGTAATTATAGAATCCATGTCTCCCTTTTTTGTGAAAAAAGTTGCACGTCATAAATCCCGGGAAATTTTACGGTAAAATAGTTCAAATATAGAACAGGCAATGGTTTAAAGGAAAATTTGTATGCATGACCGGAAGTTTTTAAGTCAGATTATTTGACAAATGTCAAACTTTTTCTACAAACGAGTGCCCTTGTGAGCCCTTACACGGCTTAATGTTTCAAGAGTAATGCCTAAAAAGGAGGCAATATACTTCAACGGAATTCTATTGGACAGCTGAGGATAGGTTTCCAGAAAATATTCATACTTTTTATCAGCATTTTTCAATCGTGCTATGAGGGCCCTGATCTCAGCATCAGAATAATATTTTTCCAGGATCTTGCGCGACAGGACATTGGTCTCCGGGTGGAGCTCATATAATTTGTACAAATTGATGTGACTTAGCCCCAATAATTGACAATCTTCTATGGCCTGCATGTTTTCTATGGTAGGAACCTGATAAATAAAACTGTAGATGGCGGCCACCATTTCGTTTTCAACAGTGATCCATGTGGTGGAGTCCTTTAGTCCTTCTTTAATAAAACCCCTTACTGCTCCTTTTATTAAAAAATAGACATGGTCGCAGATGTCGCCGGCCTTGTGCAGGGTTTTGCCTTTTTTTAATTTGACCGGAAATAAACAATCTGTTAAAAAAATTTCTGC
>JAYUWT010000315.1:0-3996 GCA_043753405.1 Saprospiraceae bacterium
AACTCCGGGGCTCATGACCCCACTGTTGCTATCACCTGAATCCGTCACAGCGGTTTTGACCTGTTTGATAATGGTTTGTTCATCACCGAATAAGTTGACATAATGTTTTTCTCCAAGACTTTTGCTCATTTTTTTGTCAGGATTAGCCAATGACAGGATTTTAGGTGTTTCTGTATACAAGGGTTCAGGATGTTTAAAATAGTCTACATCGAAGTTTTTATTAAAACGTTCAGCAATATTCCTCGAAAGTTCAAGATGTTGCTCCTGATCTTTGCCGATAGGCACATAATCTGCCCGGTAAATCAATATGTCAGCTGCTTGCAGAATAGGATAAAATAACAATCCGGCTGAAACCAGCGAATCCTTTGATGTTTCTTTGCTTTGATCACTTTTATCTTTGAACTGGGTCATTCTGGTCAATTCGCCATAAGAACAGACACAAGAAAGGATCCATGATAGTTCTGTATGCTCCGGGATCAGAGATTGTATAAAAAGATTTTCAGGCTTTACTCCACATGCGAGGATCTGAAAAGTCATCTTCCATGAATTATCGACTAAGTGGGCAGGATCATATGGCATCGTCATAGAGTGGTAATCCACTACTCCATACGTGCATTCATATTTGCCTTGTTGATCCACCCAGTTTTTAATAGCACCAAAATAATTTCCCAAATGCAGGTCACCTGTGGGTTGGATAGCGGAGAGTATTCTTTGCATGGAGAGATAGTTGTTAATTATTAATTGTTAATTATTATTTTAAAATAGCATCGATAAATGATAAGTGATTATAAGAGGAGCGCTTTAGCGTTTTAGCGCATTAGCGCATTTGCTTGTTTCATTAACCTGGATACTCTCATTTGATTAATTATTGTTATATCAATTTCTCTTCAAAGCGATCGAATTTTTCTATGTAGCCACATCTTTCATTTTTCATTTTTCATTTTTCATCTGTTCCTTTTCGCCGTTCCGTTCGCTCCATTCAACATTCAACCTTCAACATTCAACATTAATTTAGTTTGCTTTTCTTTAGTCTTTAGTCTTTAGTTAGTTACGTTAGGATGTTTCATCTTCGCCCCTGTTCGCCGTTCGCTGTTCGCTGTTCGCCATTCACTATTCACTGTTCACTGTTCACTGATGACGGCAATAACCGAGATTTCAATATTGACAAATTTTGGAAGTGCAGCTGCCTGGACTGTTTCTCTGGCAGGTGTTTGTTCTCCCGTAAAATACTCAGCGTATACTGCATTGATGCGTGCGAAATCATTCATATCAGATATGAAAACAGTTGATTTTACCACATGATCAAAGTTCAACCCTTTGGCTGCAAGAATAGCCTTAAGATTGTCCAATACCCTTCTTGTTTCAGTTTCAATATCGCCTTTGACCAGGTCGCCTGTAGCAGGATCGATGGCGATCTGTCCTGAGACGAACAACATGCCATTGGCTTCCACTGCCTGGCTATAGGGCCCGATAGGTGCCGGGGCATGTTCTGTATATATTATTTTTTTCAATTTGTTTTAATTTAAATATTAGCAAAGTTCAAATATAAAAAAACCTGATCTCTTGAGAAGATCAGGCAAATTTATTTTTTGAGACGCTAGGTAGTTTATCCTTCTACGTCTTCGATATCTTTAGCTGCTTTAGCCTCGATTACCTTTCTTCCTCTATAGAATAAAGCGCCTTCAGACCAATGAGCTCTGTGCATCATATGGCTTTCACCCGTAGTTTTATCCGTGCCAATAGTAGGTAAGGTCAAACTATCGTGTGTTCTTCTTTTCCTTTTTCTTTGTTTAGAGTGTCTCCACTTTGGATTTGGCATTGTATTTTAATTTAAATATTATACTAATTTATTCTTCACTTTCCATTTGTAAACCGCTTAAGCCGGACCAAATACTGGTAGAAGAGATATAATCTCCTTCTTCATTCCAACTATTCAATCTGTTCAATACAGTTTCATCGCATGGCTTTGGATCTGAGCTGTCACAGTCAAATATTTTCTGGATCGGAAGGCCTATTATAATACTATCATGTATTATTTTAGCCACATTCAGTTCAGATGATTCTTTCATAATATAAACGATATCACCTTCATCCACTTCCTTTTCTCCGTATTTGACAAGGATCTCATTGTTTCCTTCTACCGGCAGGTCTATATCAGCTGTACATCTGTCACAAATAGTTCTCCAATATCCATTGAATTGAATATTGAGGATCATCATGTCAATGTTTTTATGCAATTTGACATGAACCTTAAAACTACCTGATTCTATAAATTTGGTCTCAGATGCTTTAAAGAAAAAGTCATCAATATCAAACTCATATTCATGTACGCCAAGATATAAGCCTTTAACAGGCAAGGTAAACTGATCAAAAAAAGCCATTCCTATTCATACTTTTACAAATGGACTGCAAAGGTAATTATATTTTGAAATAATTTATCATATGTAGAAAAAAAAATTAATCACAATGAACAATTGAAAACTGATAATTGAAAATTACTCTAAGATTGAAGACTAAATAAAATAAGTAATGGGTAATGGGTAATAGAAGTTTTGAACGTTGGAGATTGAATGAACTTATTTATGACTCCCTCAAACTTTCCTCTGACTTTAAAATAAGTGATGAGTGATAATTAATTAGAGATGAAAGTTATTCTAAATAGTAATTTCTACCTTCTAACTTTTCTGATTTCTGATTTCAGACTTCTGATCTCTGACCTCTGACTTCTATTTTACATTTGCCAATACAATATACTGATAATCCAGGGAGACATCATCCGAACGCCGGATATTATAACCGGCATCAGTAAGTTCTTTCTCTACTTGTGAAAGATCCACCCTTTCGGAGAGGGGTGGTCCGAATGGAATATTCTTTTTCTTATAATCAATGATAAGTATCCTGGCATCAGGATTTAAATACTTTTTGAGGTTTCTAAGATAGGCTGTCCTGTTTGAAATATACATATAAGTATTCGATAAAAAAACAATATCAACCTTTGCAGGGCTTAAATTAGGATCAGTTGCAGTTCCTAATTTTATAATTAATTTATTCGATATTGAGGTGTCCAATTTTTGAGATAAGGTCCTCATTTTTTCAAGAGGTGCCCTATCAATATCGACTGCATAGACTTTTTTTGCTTTTTGCAACAATCTGAAGGTAAAAAAACCACTACCTGCTCCTATGTCAGCTACTACTTTGTCTTCCATGTCGCCCAGCAACTGGATGACCATCTCAGGCTTTTGCCAAATGACCCGATCCGGTTCATTATCAGATTCCTGCAGATCAGCAGAGACACTCGAATCAACTATTGGTTTATATACTATTTCCTCTTTTTCTTGAACATCCGGTTTACAAGACCAAAAGCCAAATACGATCCAGAAAATACCAATTACTCTAAAAGCTTTCTGCAACATTTTAATTATTTACCGCGTATGTGATGGCAAATTTAATACCATAAACGGATAATTCTAATCTATTTGAAATTAAGATGTGTTCTAAATGCATTTTATTTCGGTAACAAAAAACATAGAAAATAAAGGACAGTTGTGCCCGGTAATTGTGAGTAACAAATATTTATATTTAAATGTACTCAATTAATTTCCAATTAAGGATCGTTGAAAATATTGAGATAAATTTGGGAAATTCCTTATACTTGCTTGATATTATTACACGCAATGCAAATAAATACCGACATATTAATTGCTTATGGAGGCTTTACAAGCGAATATGAAAAAGGGGCATATATTTTTTCAGAATACAGCAAGCCAAACTTTTTTTTTCAGGTAGTAGAGGGTGTTGTAAAAGTGATCCATTACAATGAAAGCGGCAAAGAGTTGATACAAGGAATGTTTAAACCCGGTGATAGCTTTGGTGAGCCTCCCCTTTTATTGAATATGCCCTACCCAAGTACTGCTATAGCTAATAGCAATGTAAAAGTAATTAAATTAGCCCGGGACAAAGTATTGGCAATACTTGATGATTATCCGGAAATAATGA
>JAYUWT010000316.1:0-3991 GCA_043753405.1 Saprospiraceae bacterium
GATAAATTCCTGACTTTATTCAATAAAAATTTGAAAATTTTCACTGCTATCTTTGGTAATTATTTGCAGTATGTAGATTCCACTGTTGAATTTAGATACGTCAACGCTGTTAGTGCCAATTTGTAAAGAATATTTTTGCACCTCCTTACCGGCAGAGTTATATAAAATACCTGTTTCAACATTTACGGCATCATAGATTGGTTTATCAATATTTATTGTCATCAGGTCTGAAGACGGATTGGGATAAATTTTTACAGTCCTTTTTTCACATGCCCTTGTAACATTGATTACATTACTGTAACCGAATGTACCGTTGTGGTCAACAGATTTCAGACGGTAATAAGCAAGCCCATTTTTTGCCTCATGTGCATAATTATATGTACTTCCACCTCCATTCTGGCCTTTGCCTTCCAATACTCCTACAGTCTGGAAAGACTTAGCATCAGTACTGTATTCGACGACATAATTTTTTAAATTATCTTCAGCAGACGTTTTCCAGTTCAATTCAGTTTTACAATTTACAATGGAACCACTAAAAGACTCCAGGGTGATAGGAAGGAATACTGTTACTGTAAGAGTAGTGGTACTGTTATCATTTCCGATAGTATTCCCTTGGGAAGAACTCGGGGGGGGGGGATTCCCCGGTAATAGTGGGTTAGGGCCGGCGATGTAAACAATATTTCCAACAATATTCGATGGTCCTCCTATTACTTTACCTTTAACAATTATGTTAATATCTCCACAAGTTCCACCAGCAATAACACCACTGGTATTAGTAAGTATCATTGTGTTGGCCGCACCCGTAGAAAGGCTTTGCACTGTCCATCGTGGATCCGATGTTCCTGCATTCAGACCCATGATCTCAGCATTGGTGCCCACGGTGATCGTAATACGTAAAGAATTAGCTACTATCGGACTAAAACCTTCATTACAAGCATCCACATTTAAAGTACCAGTTGTAAAAAGAGAAACCGAAGCAGGCTGCATCAATATATTAATAGATGGATCTGCTAATTGACTTATTCCGATATTAGTAATTAATAAAGCAAAGCCAACAAGAATTATATTTTTTATATTATACATTTTCATGTTATTTATTTTTATATTTTTATTTTAATTCGCAACTACCGAGGTAACGTATGTATTGTTGTTAGGATTAGAATCTCCCCCACTGTTTGGAAAGATCGTAGAAGTTATATTCTGAATTGTATTACTCGGAACACCAGCATTACGCGTTATCGTAAATCCAATCGGAGAATTTCCAAAGCCATTTATAACTTTACCCGGTTTTAGCGTGCAAGTAATAAAGCTTCCATTTTCTGAAAAAGTCCAGTCCGAATTATTTACCGTTGTCCCTCCGAAAACATTTGCTGATACGTCATTCGGATCATAAGTAATCGTAAATGCAGAAATTTTTGTAACCCTGAACATTACCTGTCCGGTACTTGCAGAATTTAGTATTTCTGTTATATTGACCACAAAATCCCTTGCAGATCCGGCTGCTGCAAAATTTAACGCGTCGATATCATTGGTAGGAGTAAAATCCGGCTGACCTTTTTCTACTAAGATATGCAAGGTCGCATTGGCACAAGCCTGGACCACAGCATTATCACAAGTGGTATAAACGATATCTACTGATCCAAAGAATCCGGATGCTGGTGTAAAAGTAAAACTTCCATCACTTAACAAATTAAATGTTCCCTGAGGCAGTACGATCGATTGAGGAGTGACAGTCTGTGCATCACCTTCGGGATCTGTATCATTTGTCGAAACATTGCCTGATACCATGACACCAAATGTTGTATAAACAAAATCATCAGCAGCAGAAGTAGAATTAGGCTGATCACCCGGCATTACTGTAACTTCTACTATAGCCTCTGAGCATAAACCCCCTGGAGTTTCACATACTTGATAAGTAAAAACATCCGTACCATAAAATCCCGGATCAGGGGTATAAGAAATGGTTCCATCCAAATTGACCACAACTGTTCCATTATCCGGAGGTGATACGATGGTAGGATTATCCAATGAGCCACCGGGATTACCTACTTCATCATTGTCCAGTACGGGAATGATCACAGCAACAGGAGTAACATCATCACCATTTACAGTTGCTATATCTGTATTGGCCATAGGATTATTGGGTGAAGGAAAATTATCAATTATAGTAATAGTCAATCGTTCTGTCACACAATTAGAGTCTTGTCCCGCAGCACAGACTGTAATAAAATAAATGAATATACCGGGTGTGGATGCTGTAAATGAATACGATCCATCAAGGTTCAAAGATAAAACACCTCCTACAGGATTACTCACATCGGCAACCGGATTGGAATATTCACCCGGACCATTACTAATAATATCGTTCGTACTAACATTACCCATTATGGTTAATCCAACAAATCCTACATTAAAATCAGGATTTGTCATAAAACAGATAGCTGGATTGCTACCACCGGAGAATAAAGCATTCGAATTGTCAATGAATGCAGCATAAATATCCAAATAAGTATCTAAAGCTCCTACGATTCCTCCATAACTTATTTGAACTTCATCGAACGGTTGCGTAGTCTGAAATCCAATATTGTAAAAATCACCCGGAGGTGGGCCTGTAATATTTATATACACAGTTAAATCCAATAAACTGACATTACTGCTTGTCTCCTGAAGGACTCCGTTATTATATGTTTTAATGGTTACATAAGGAAATAACGATGCTGCAATTGGATAATTATTCTTTTTTATTGAAAATCCAACAAAGGTACCTGGATAATAAGTATTCACAGGGTCTAATATAGCGATGCTTGATTCTGCTACTGCACCAACTGTCGTATTGATCCTGGCAAAATTAGTTAGATTAGCGTCGATCAGGTTCCACGGATTCTCTACTTCACAAGCTACACATGCCACACCAGTGACACCTGTTCTTTCAAAATCAATAACCAATGGAAAATCAGGGGCTGTTAAGATATAAGTACTGTCGCAATCTAATTCTTTGGCGCAATTGTTCTGCACAAAGAAATCATAGATCCTGACCTCACCCAGGGAGACCCCTGCCAATGTGGTAAACGAAATCTGAACTTCATCGAAAGCAACAGGAGAAATTATTCCAACTTTCGTTCGTACCCTGCCTGTAACCAGGCTTGTTCCAACACCTGCCAAAAGTAATGGATTGGAGGCAGTATGCACCTGAACTCCATTATTATACATGGTTATATCAATACCAGAAATACCTGATACACCTAATAATTCCTGAGTCTCAATATCAAACCCCGCAAAAGTATTGGCAGGATAGTCATCCAATGCATTTCTGACACTTAATGAAGCTGTAGTTCCAACTGACGAAGTAATATCAAGAGTTGCATATGAAGCTAAATTGCCATCCATTACATTCTCAAAATCGTAAAATTCACACAAAGCACATGCTACACCTGAAATTCCCGTATTTTCACTGTTTATATAAATTGGATTTTCGGTTGAGACAAGTGAAGTGAGCGTATTACATGGAAGTGCTGTCGATCTTGAACAGAATTGTTCGATAAAAGCATTATAGATCCTGGTGACTCCAAGATCAACTCCGGCTGGCATCGTAAATGTGATCTGGATTTCATCAAAAGGAAGCGTAGTTAACATGGACACTTGCTGTCTTCCTGATCCCTGCAATAAGGCAGAGGATAATAACAAATTATTTCCTGTGGCAGTTTGAACAGGTGTATTCGATCCATTTAAATATGTCCTTAAAGTGATATTATCCCGGATATCAAGACCTAATACTGTTAGATTTTCGAATTCGAAACCAGCAAGAAGTGTATCTGAGTAATCACCTACCTGACTTTGTACGGATAAACTGGAAGTGGTCAATACACCAACGACACCCGGAGAAAGTAAAGCATAATCTGTTGTACTCGGACTTACTGCATTGTAAGTATCTGAAAAGGTAGCCAAGGTAACACCTGTAGCACCTGTATGATCATCGTTTATGGCAGTTGGG
>JAYUWT010000317.1:0-3990 GCA_043753405.1 Saprospiraceae bacterium
CTCCCGGACTGATGATCATCATATCGTAGTGTCGGGCCAGATCTTCGCTGTGGCCATCTTCCTCATATTTTATCCCGGCCCTTTTGAGTTCACCTTTAAAAGGGGCGACTATCGGTCCTGCATCACTCACCATTACTTCATAGCCAAGGCTAAGACCCAGTAAGGCTGCCCCTACTCCGCTTTCTTTTCCTCCTATGACAATAATTGATTTCATTTGATATTTATCTGATCTTAAGTGTTAAAATGGTCATTACAGCAAGTACGATGGAAATGATCCAAAACCTTGTAACTATTTTAGATTCGTGATAACCCTGTTTTTGAAAATGGTGATGGATCGGAGCCATCAGGAAGACCCTTTTACCTACTCCTGTTTTCTTTTTGGTGTATTTAAAGTAATATCTCTGAATGATCACTGACAAATTCTCAATAACGAAGATGCCACACAATACTGGGAGTAATAATTCCTTGCGCAATACAATAGCTAGTGCTGCTATAATTCCACCCAGCGTCAGACTTCCCGTATCACCCATAAATACTCTGGCCGGAAATGAATTGTGCCATAGAAACCCCGTGCATGAGCCTATGAAACATGCACTGAAGATCACGAGCTCACTCGAATTGGGTATGAAAAAGATATTCAGATATTCTGCAAAAACAGAGTTTCCTGACAGGTAAGCAAACACTGCCAATACGGCTCCGATAGTAGCCGAAACGCCTGTCGCTAATCCATCGATTCCATCTGTCAAGTTCGCTGCATTGCTAATGGCGATAATAATAAACACAACAGCCACTACAAATACGATCCATAATAAGACCTTACTATTCAGGTTGAAAAAATCAAATAATTTTCCATAATCCAATTGATTATCTTTAAAAAATGGGACGTTGGTAATGGCAGCTTTTGCATGTACCATTTGCATCATTTGTCCGCGTGTATTCGGATCTTCAACTTCTACAGTTCTAATGACCTCATAACCACCGATCCTTGCCTCCTGTGGTGTCATTCTGATGGTTATATCTTTACTTATCAACATCGTGAAGGCGACTATAAGACCTAATCCAATCTGACCAATGATCTTAAAGATACCTTTAAGGCCTGCTTTGTCTTTCTTGACCACTTTGATGTAATCATCTATATAACCAATGCCCGCCATCCATAGAGTACTGATCAGCATCAGGATTACGTACACATTGTCAAGCCTTGCGACCAATAAACAAGGTATGACGATGGCCAGGACAATGATAACACCACCCATGGTTGGTGTCCCCTCTTTTTCTTTTTGACCTTCCAATCCCAGGTCCCGGATGGACTCTCCAATCTGTTTTTTTCTTAAATGGGTGATGATCTTTTTGCCAAAAATTATAGAGATCCAAAGTGACAATACAATAGCAAGACCTGCACGGAAAGTGATAAACCTGAATACTCCGGCACCCGGTATATTCAAGTCTTTGTACAGATATTCAAACAAATAATACAGCATAATGCTCTTGTAACTTAGTCTTAGTCCTCCTTCTCAGTCGAACATTTAATATTTGGTTTCTTGTGGGTTTTTTATCAGTCTTCGAAATCGGTTTTTTCTTTTACTATTTAATAAAAAGGTGAACAGGCGGCAAAACATATGTGCTAACACTAGAACCGATGTGGTAGCCATTATTATTCTGACCGCACTGTCCATTCCAACCTTTTTTAAAAAATAGAACCTACTTCTTTTGGCAAAACTTTAATTGCCAATAATATCTTCAATGACCTTCCGGTCGTCAAAATCAAATTTTACTCCTCTTACTTCCTGATAAGTCTCGTGGCCTTTTCCTGCTACAAGTACTATATCTCCTCTTTTCGCCAGTTTAGCGGCGGTGTGAATGGCTTGTCTTCTGTCGCCGATCACAAGAACTTTGCTTTTGTCCTCTTCATTTACACCTGCCATCATGGCTTCTGTAATAACCTGAGGTACCTCAAACCTGGGATTGTCATCGGTAAAAATTACCTCTGTACTCCATCTTGCAGCTAGTCCACCCATAACTGGCCTCTTTGCTGCATCCCTATTTCCGCCACATCCTACTACCGTTATCATTGATGTGTTCCTGGGAGCCATAGCATGGATCGTTTCCAAAACTTTCTCCAATGCATCCGGTGTGTGAGCATAATCCACTATGTATAAGATGCCTCTTTTGACATCCCTGATCGTTTCGAATCTTCCCCTTGCTCCTGCAATAGCGCTAAGCCCTATCAGTATTTTATCCTGATCTATGCTTAGTAACGAAGCGATCGCGTAAGCACAAACTGCATTGTAAGCATTGAATTCACCGATAAGGCGAAGATGCACATGCAGCTGACCAATTTCCATCTCAAGTCCCTCCAGCGTATTTTCAAAGATCTTTCCTTTGAAATCAGCGCTTTTCAAGATGCTGTATGAATATTGCCTGGCTTTGGTATTCTGCATCATGACCCGTCCACGTTTATCATCAACATTGGTCAAAGCAAAGCTTTCAGGCGGGAGTCCATCAAAGAAGGATTTCTTGGCACTGATGTATTCATCAAATGTGTGGTGGTAATCTAGATGATCATGTGAGATGTTGGTAAAAACACCTCCTTCAAACCTTAGTCCACTGATACGCTTTTGATGAACAGCGTGAGAACTCACTTCCATAAAGACATATTCACATCCATCCTCTGCCATTGCTGCCAACAGTTTATTTAGAACTATTGGGTCAGGTGTGGTATGAGTGGAAGGAAAAACCTTATTTCCGCTAATATTTTCAACTGTAGATATAAGTCCGGCCTTTCTTCCCAACAAGGTGAAAAGCTGGTGCAACAAAGTTACTGTTGTAGTTTTGCCATTCGTTCCCGTAATGCCTATCAGCTTCAGTTTTCTTGAAGGATGATCATTAAAGGCCGATGCCAGAAGTCCAGCTATTTTAGCAGGGTCTTCCACTACAATAAAATCAACTTCATCCCCATGTGCCTGTGTTATTCTTTTACAAACAACAGCAATGGCACCTGCACTTATTGCCGATTCAATATATTCATGTCCATCGGTAGCACTACCTTCTATGGCAATAAATATTGAATTTGCTGTGACCTGCCGTGAATCAATTGCGATATTGCTTATCGGAATATCTCCATTGATGCCGTCGAAAGGACAGCGAGCAAGGTCGAATAAGGTGGATAAGTTCATTGTATGACTTATTGCAACTTAATAAATACTTTCTGCCCCGATACCTTTGTACCGGGTGATATGTTTTGTTCGGATACTCTGCCGTATCCACTAACTTCTGCTATTAATCCTTTTGACTCCAGGGAATATAAAGCATCCCTCAGGCCCATGCCCTTAACATCAGGAACCAGATCTTTTTCTTCCAGATATCCTATCAGATTGATCTCAGCCGGTGCCCGTTTGGTAACGACCATATCAGTTACTTTGCCTTTACTGTACACTGTTATACCAAGCTTGTTAAACACACTCAGAAAATCAATTCTATTACCTCTTGCTCCGTCAGGTAATTGTGAAGAAAATGCTGTTGCATTTTTACCCGGAGACGATGTCAGGAAGAAATTTGGGTCAAATGAAAGTACTTTGTCAGCTATTGATTTGAATACAGGTAATCCAACTTCAGAACCGTGGTAGCCATGTTCACGTGGCTCTGTTATGGAGACACAGATAGAATAAACCGGGTTTTCAGCCGGAAAATATCCAATAAAAGATGCTCTGTAACGCCCACGTTTAATTCCACCGTAATCCAGACTTGCTGTGCCTGTTTTACCCGCAAAAGAATAAAGATCATTTTTATATTTTTTGGCTGTGCCCCTTAATACTACTCCTTCCAGCAATTCTCGTGCAAGACGGATAGTGGTGTCACTAGCTATTTTATCAACCAAAACCTGTGGTAGGAAAGTTTTAATTTCTTCACCATGAGACCATACACCTGACACCAAATATGGCTTCATCATCCTGCCGTTATTTGCGACTGCATTATAAAATGTCAGCATTT
>JAYUWT010000318.1:0-10630 GCA_043753405.1 Saprospiraceae bacterium
AATAATTGGAAATGTCAATCTGTTATTACTCCCCCTTCCACAGAAGCATTTAATCGTGCCTAGCCTCAATTCTTACTGCAAGTCAGCTCATAGATGTTCTGACTTCACTTTGTCTTTCAATCTTCAGGACTTCGTTATGTTTCTCATACTTGAAAAGGTCAATTCATTTACCTCTTACACGTCGTTCATTCTTCAAAACGATTGAGAAAATTGGGAATCCGAATTTGCCTGTCTTTTTAAGGGTTATCAAGCACAGATTCTAGAATCTAGCGTCTAGAATCTAGCGTCTATATCACCACATTTACCATCTTCGCTTTCACAACAATGACTTTTTTGGGTGTTTTTCCTTCCAGCCATTTCACGATCTCTGGACGGGACAGGGTAGTTTCAGTGATCTCTGCATCTGTGGCTTCGAGTGGAAAATCCATCAGATCTCGTTTTTTGCCATTGATACAAAGTGGATAAGTAATGATATTGCTGATGATGTACTTTTCGTCATACTCTGGCCAGGATGCCTTATGAACACTATCTTTATACCCAAGGTTCTGCCACAGTTCTTCCGTCATAAATGGCGCGAAAGGTGCCAGAAGGATGACCATTGGTTCAAGTATGGCACGGTTTCTGACCTCAAGTTTTCTCAGATCATTCAGGGCGATCATAAACGCTGAAACGCATGTATTCAAAGCCAATTTTTCTATGTCTTCCGAGACTTTTTTGATGGCTTTATGCAGTATTTTAAGTACTTCTTCTGTAGGAGCATCTTCTACAATGGAGAGTTTTCCGTGTTCATCATAGAATTGTGACCAGAACCGTTTCAGGAATTTTGCCACCCCTTCTATTCCCTTAATATCCCATGGTTTGGCTTGCTCCAGTGGCCCCAGGAACATCTCATACATCCTGAAAACATCAGCTCCATGTTCATTGATGACCTGATCCGGATTGATGACATTGTATTTAGATTTGGACATTTTTTCAACTTCAGCCTTTGTATTAAACCTGCCGGCTTGTCCTTCTTTAATAATGTTGACTGTACCGTGCCTGTAATAACCATTAGAAGTGACGAAAACAGCGTCAGTAAAATCCGGGCGCCATTGTATAAACTGTAATATTCCTTCACCATCCAGATAACCCCCTGTTGATGCACCATAGTCCTTCACATAGTCTATGTGAACGGTCATTTCAGATATACCATCAAGTGCTGAATCACCTGTTGTGTTTTTAGAAGGGTATTCATTGACCAGGTCACTACTTACAAATACTTGTGCTGATTTATCTAATTTTGTAGCCTCCCATTGACCGGTTTCATTTTTGAAGAAGATCTCCTGCTGAACATCTTTGACAAAATAAGTTTTCTCAGAAACTCCCTGGATCATACCCTGATTGACCAACTTTTTGAATGGCTCTTCAGTGATTGTAAGACCCATATCGAACATAAATTTATGCCATGTCCTGGAGTAAAGTAGATGTCCAACTGCGTGTTCCGCACCGCCGATATACAGATCAACATCCTGCCAATAGTTGATGGCATCAGAAGAAAAAGGCGCATTAGGATTGTTCGGGTCCATATATCTTAGAAAATACCAGGAAGAACCTGCAAAGCCGGGCATTGTATCAGTTTCGCGTTTCAGCCCCGGCGTTCCATTGACCCATTCTGTTGCTTTAGCTATGGGAGAACTTCCGTCACCTGAAGGTTTGTAATCTTTTACTACCGGCAATTCCAGTGGCAATTCATTTATAGAATGGGCTACTCCTTCATTGTCATATGCGATAGGGAAGGGTTCTCCCCAATATCTTTGTCTGCTGTAATTTGCGTCGCGCAGCCTGAAATTGACCAACCTTGTTCCCAGACCATTGATCTCAATTCTGTCCAGTGCAGTTTTAATGGCTTCAGCCACATTTAATCCATCTAAAAAATCTGAATTAATGAGCATACCATCTTTAGTTGCTACATCTGTATTTTCCGCGGATCTTTTAATTATTTCCCTGACTGGTAGGTCAAAAGTTCCTGCAAATCTCAGGTCCCTTTCATCTCCTCCGGGTACAGCCATGATAGCGCCACTTCCATAGTCGATCAGTACATAATTTGAAACATATACAGGTATCTCTTTTCCGCTAAATGGGTGGGTGGCATAAGAGCCCGTAAAGACTCCTGTCATCGTCTTGTCTGCATTCAACCTATCGGCTTCAGAAGCTTTAGTGGAAGATGTAACGTATTCCCCCATTAGGAATTTTTGCTCCTCAATGGTTAATTGACCTACCAAGGGATGTTCAGGCGCCAGGACCATGAAGGTGACCCCAAATATAGTGTCCGGTCTGGTTGTAAATATTTCAAGTTTAACATCATGGCCCTTCAAATCGAAAAACATGCGTGCGCCCTCCGATCTTCCGATCCAATTTCTTTGCATGATCTTCAATGATTCAGGCCAGTCGACACGGTCCAGGCCATTCAAAAGTCTTTCTGCATAAGCTGTCGTCCTCATACTCCACTGCATCATAGGCTTTTTGATCACAGGAAATCCTCCTCTTTCTGACAAACCATCCTTTACCTCATCATTTGCAAGGACTGTTCCCAGAGCTTCACACCAGTTGACTGTGCTAACCCTCCTGAACATCAGGCGGTAATTCATCAGAATATCATCTTTTTCTTTTGCAGTTTTATTATTCCAGGAAGCGGCATCGAAATCCATTTTGGAAGTGGATACTGCGTTGAGGCCAACTGATCCTTTTTTTTCAAATCTTTTGATCAGGGAGTCAATATTTACTGCTTTATCACCATCCAGATCGTAATATGCATTAAACATCTTTAGAAAGATCCACTGCGTCCACTTGTAATAAGCCGGATCACAGGTCATTAATTCGCGCGACCAGTCAAATGAAAATCCAAGGTTATCAAGTTGCTTTCTGAACTGGTGAATGTTTTCCAAAGTACTTTCAGCCGGGTGGACACCTGTTTGAATGGCATATTGTTCGGCCGGTAGTCCGAAAGCATCATAACCCATCGGATGCAATACATTGAATCCGTTCAGCCTTTTATATCTGCTAAAAATGTCAGAAGCAATATATCCCAGTGGATGCCCTACGTGGAGGCCGGCCCCGGAAGGGTAAGGGAACATGTCGAGGACATAATATTTAGGTTTGTTGATGTCGATTTCAACTTTGTACAAGCCGGTATTTATCCAGGTTTCTTTCCATTTCTTCTCTACTGCTGCGGCATTCCATTCCATGATACTATTGATTCTCTATTTAGGGTGCAAAAGTAAGGGAATAATTATAAATGATAAATGATAAGTTATAAATGATACTTGAGAGTTAAAATCTTGGAAATGATTTAAGTTTTATATTGCTAAATTTTTAGAAATGGATGGATCCATTTTATTTATGGAACGCGGATTTTTATGATTACTAAGATAAGGATATGATTTTTTTGGCCAGACGCTGGTTATAATAACCAATTAATATGAAACTGATCATTTCAAAATGATGTTATGATAATCAAATGAGAGGTTAAATATTCTATGGCTCCAAATATTGAATTATTTGTTCTCATTCAAAAAAACTTTTCGTTTAAAAGATGGAGTAGTCCCGAAATTTAGCACCAGGCCTACTTCCTTATCGGTAGCTTTTAAATAATTGATCAATTGGTATTCATGTTTTGGGTTGATATTTTCAGCTGCTTTAATTTCAATAATTACAAGATCCTCAACTACCAAATCAGAAAAGTAATTGCCTATTATTGTTCCATAATAATGCACTTCTATAGGATACTGACTTCTTATATTTAATCCGTAATGAGAAAGTTCAATTACCAGTGCCCGCTCATAAACTTTTTCTAAAAAACCGTATCCAAGTGTGTTATACACCTTATAAAAAGCTTTAATTATGATTCCGGTTAATTCAGAATGAAGAAAATTGTTGGAATGGTTTAACTGCAGTTGGGTCATCATAATTTAATTTGGGTAATTAAAATTCAAAAATAAATAAAATCTACATTTAAACCTATTAAATGGCGGTAAAATCTTACAAAAACCGCATCGATCATAAAATTATTAATCTTTAATAAAATATTATTTTTTTAGTCATATTAAGCCTTATCCTATTTTGTTTCATTTCTACAAAATCAAGTCGATCTTTCAAATCTGTGTGCCCTCTATTATCATAATCGAATCATACAAATCATAAAAATCCGCGTTCCTACTCTTTACCATAATGATCCGGAATTTATTTGTGTTCTTATCAAAAATCATTTAAATCATATAAATTCGCCTTCCATTTACAAGCTTTATTATATCATTTAAACCAAAACTCAATATCCTTCGTTTGATTGAATATAACACGTCCATTTTATGATCAAATTACTTATCAAGATAGCCATACCAATAATTATCGGCATACTTATCTATAATTATTTCTTCGGATCTAAGGAAGAAAAGGAAACATCTAAAGTAGTATACACCAAAGCAAAAGACCTGACAGTAAGTCTTTATGACTTCATGTGGTCAGAAAAAGACAAGTTTAATGAAGGTAAGTATGATAAAGCGATGAACAAACTCAACGATATATATTCAGCTGCAAGATCCAATGAAGATGAACTTTCGGTAAAAGAAAAAAGTGAGTTAAAAAAGCTCGAAACTGAAAAAAAAGTGTTGCAGAAAGATATCGACGAAACAAGCAAATTGGATGAAAAGTCTGCAGACAAAAAAAATAAAGGATTGACGGACAGGCTTATGGATTTGGTCCGTAAAACAGAGACGCTGTTAGGCACTGAAAAAGAGTAATATTTAATGTGGTGTTAATCCCTGTGATTAGATAACAAGCTTCATTTTTTTCAACTAATCTTTCCTATATTTGCGTTCTTTTAAAAAATAATACCTTATTATGGATCATAAAGCTTTTATAGAAGCCAACAAACAACGTTTCCTGGATGAATTACTGGTATGGTTAAGAATCCCTTCAGTAAGTTCTGACCCAAACTCTAAAGAGGCCATGTCTAAAGCTGCTGAATACCTGAGAGATAGATTATCAGAGCAGGGAGTCGACAGGGTAGAGATCTATCCCACTGAAGGACATCCGATAGTTTATGCTGAAAAAATAACCGATCCATCGAAACCAACAGTTCTCGTATATGGACATTATGATGTTCAACCTCCTGATCCACTCGATCTGTGGGATTCACCACCATTTGAACCTGTGATCAAGGTAACTGAAGAACATCCGGCCGGAGCTATCTATGCACGAGGATCATGCGATGACAAAGGCCAGGTTTACATGCATGTTAAGGCTTTTGAGATCATGGCTAAAGACAATGATTTTCCTTGCAATATAAAATTCATGATCGAAGGTGAAGAAGAAATAGGCTCTGTTCATTTAGGTAAATTCTGTGAAGCCAATAAAGAAATGTTGAAATCTGACATGATTCTCATCTCAGATACCGGCATCATCGACAACAATACTCCGTCTATTTCAATCGGCTTAAGAGGTTTATCTTATGTAGAGGTGGAAGTGACAGGCGCTAACCGTGACTTACACTCAGGTGTTTACGGTGGAGCAGTGGCTAATCCGATCAATGTCCTTTCCAAGATGATCGCCTCAATGCACGATGAAAATAATCACATCACGATACCGGGATTTTATGATAAGGTCCAGGAGTTATCCGGTGAAGAAAGATCTAAAATGGCAGAAGCGCCCTTTTCTTTAGAGGCTTACGAAAAAGACCTCAAAGTGGCTTCTGTCTATGGTGAAAAAAATTATTCTACACTTGAAAGAGCTTCTATCCGCCCTACACTTGATGTCAATGGTATCTGGGGCGGTTATACCGGACCCGGAGCTAAAACTGTTTTACCGTCCAAAGCATTTGCAAAGATCAGCATGAGATTGGTTCCAAATCAAAGTTCGGATGAGATCACTGAAATGTTTGTAAAACATTTCAAAGGCATTGCCCCTGCAGGTGTAAAAGTTGAAGTTCATCCTCATCACGGTGGTGAACCTGTCGTGACACCAACAGATTCATTGGAATATAAAGCTGCTGCAAAAGCTATTGTGGATACTTTCGGCAAAGAACCCATACCTCAACGTAGCGGCGGTAGTATTCCCATCGTAGCATTATTCGAATCAGTCCTGGGTGTTAAATCTGTATTAATGGGGTTTGGCCTTGATTCAGATGATATCCATTCCCCGAATGAGCATTATGGTGTATTTAATTTTTTCAAAGGAATTGAGACTATTTTGAGGTTTTATCCTCATTATGCTGAATTAAAAAAATAGAACTATAGGAATCTAATTTCCTCATAAACAGTATTTAATTAACAACAAATAAATTTAAATTTTTAGATGGTACGAAATAATTTTAAATACCTTCTTGCCCTTGGTTTTATGTTGACCTTGCTTCAGGTAGATAGCAAGGCTCAAAATACTAAAACCTCTGGAAAGGCAAAAACTGCTTCTAAAGCAAACACAAAAACTGAAACAACTAAAACTAGTAAAATGGATTCATTAAGTTACGGATTGGGCTTGCTTTTAGCTCAAAATGTAAAGCAATTAGGTCTTGAAAATATAGACGGAGCTTCATTATCGGCTGCTATTCAGGATGTATTGGAAGGAAAAGAAACTATAATGACGGTCGATCAGGCAAACATGCTTGTCAGCAACGAGATAGCTGCTGTATCTGAGAAAAAAGCAGGACCGGTTTTGGAAGAAGGTAAAAAATTCCTTACTGAAAATCAAAAGAAAAAAGGTATAACTACTACAGCAAGCGGACTGCAATACGAAGTTATCAAACCTGGAAGTGGAGCTACTCCAAAGCTAACTGACAAGGTTACGACTCATTACAAGGGGACATTGATTAATGGACAGGAGTTCGATAGCTCTTATAAAAGAGGTGAACCGGCGACTTTCCCTGTGAATGGGGTGATTAAAGGTTGGACTGAGGCATTACAATTGATGAAGGAAGGCGACAAATGGAGATTATACATTCCATATGATCTTGCTTATGGAGAGAGAGGTGCAGGTAAAGATATTCCACCTTTTGCAACTTTGATATTTGACATAGAATTGATCAAGGTCAATTAATAAATACTACTTTTAATTAACCGGAATATTCTTTTTTGACTTCTGTCACTGAGGATATTCCGGTTTTCTTTTAATCTGATTTCTGACCTCTGACTTCTGATTTCTGACATCTGACTTTTGATTTCTAACTTCTAATTTTAATTCATGCGACCATTGCACATTTTCAATACGTTGAAAGGAGAGAAAGAGCTTTTTGAGCCAATAATTGATAAGAATGTAGGTATGTATGTTTGTGGACCTACAGTTTATAGTGATGTACATCTGGGTAATTGCAGGACTTTTGTGAGTTTCGATGTGGTATACAGGTACTTATTGCATTTGGGCTACAAAGTCAGATATGTCAGGAACATTACTGATGTTGGACATTTGGTAGGGGATGTCGATACAGGAGCTGAGGATAAAATAGGTAAAAAAGCAAGGTTGGAGGCCATTGAACCAATGGAGATTGTTCAGAGATATACGAATGGTTTTCATGAAGTCATGAGGTTATTCAATGCTTTGGATCCCAGTATAGAACCATCAGCTTCCGGTCATATCATCGAACAGATCCAGTTAGTACAGGATATCATGGACAATGGACTGGCGTATGAAATAAATGGAAGCGTATATTTTGATACAATGAAATATGCTGAAACTACCGGTCAGTACGGTAAACTCTCAGGAAGGATCATCGAAGATCTTATTACTGAAAGCAGGGATGACCTGAAAAATCA
This sequence comes from Saprospiraceae bacterium, assembly GCA_043753405.1. Classification (GTDB taxonomy): domain Bacteria; phylum Bacteroidota; class Bacteroidia; order Chitinophagales; family Saprospiraceae; genus Parvibacillus. The sequence continues at coordinate 7,779 of JAYUWT010000318.1, forward strand.
GAATGAAAAAAGGCATCCAAGTGATTTTGCATTATGGATAAAGGCTGATGAAAGTCATTTGATGCAATGGCCCTCCAAGTGGTCTACAGGTTTCCCAGGTTGGCATCTGGAATGTTCTGCCATGAGCACAAAATACCTTGGTAAAACCTTTGACATTCATGGTGGGGGCCAAGATCTGAAGTTTCCACATCATGAAAATGAAGTTGCCCAAAATTTTGGAGCATGCGGTTTTAATCCGGCCAATTACTGGATGCACGGCAATATGTTGCTTATGAATGGCAAAAAGATGTCCAAAAGTGACGGCAATTCAATTCTGCCTTATGAATTAATTTCAGGAGAAAACGATATCTTTCCTGAATCATTCTCACCCATGTCCATCAGATTTTTTATGTTACAAAGTCATTACAGAAGCACACTTGATATTACTTATGAAGGATTAAAAGCAGCTGATAAGGGCTTCACACGTATCTTGGATGCTTATCATTTAATTGATAAACTGATCTTCAATCCCGGTTCTGAGACATTAAAGGTGAACAATCTAATCGATTGTGAGATAGAAAACATGTATGAGGATATGAGTAATGATTTCAACACGCCAAAAACTGTTGCGAGATTGTATGAACTGGTTACTATTATCAATATATACTCCAACAATCCAGATACTGAAGAAGGCTTAAATGAAACATCAATTGCAACTTTGCGATATGCATTCGACACTTTCCTCGGAGAAATCATGGGTCTCCGCCTTAAGGAATCCATTTTTGATCAGCATGATAATCACACAGAAGGACTTATGGATGTGATCCTCGCGCTTCGTACCCAGGCTCGTGAGAATAAAGATTGGGCTGCCAGTGATCTTATCAGGGATAAACTGGCCACTCTGAATATCCAGGTAAAGGATGGGAAGGAAGGTGTGACATGGAATGTTGTGAAATGATGTTAGCGAACGGCGAACGGCGAACAGCGAACGGTTCACGAAGATTGATGATTACTTCAAGTATTGAAAGAAATTTGTTACCATCAAATCTTGAAGTTAAGTTTCAATTGAGTAGTTCACCCCATTATTCCTTATTCATTGCTCATTATTCATTATAAATGTGGGATGCAATCATCGCCGGTGCCATTTCAGGCATGATCCTTGGATCACTTCCCGGAGGAGTAGTATTTTCTATTATTCAGCATAGTATAGATCTCGGATGGAAGAAGGGAATGGGTATCGCAAGTGGGGTAGTTGTATCCGATCTTTGTCTGATCCTATTTGTCAATCTGAGCACAAGTGGACTTGCAAAAGTAAAAGAGTATGATGGTTATATAAGTCTGGCAGGAGTAACATTGTTGTTATTCATGGGATTGACAACAATTTTTCTTAATAAAAAGTCGATCAAATATCCAGACACTCAATATGGAGGATATATTTATTTACTCGGTGTGGGACTGATATTAAATACTTTGAATCCAATCAACTTTTTTATGTGGATGGGAATAACCACGCAGATCAAAGCAAGAGATTTTTTTTCTTATAGCAATATGATCCTTTACTTTATAGCCACTTTAGTTATGATTTTTATTGTATTGACCACTATTAGTTTTTCTGCGGGAATATTGCGCAAATGGTTGACTGTCAATAGGATGAGACACTTTAATATAGTAATTGGTTTAATCTTTGTCGGACTTGCTATTAAACTGGGCTGGGATGCTTATGTTAAACATTTTGTAAATTAAAAACACTACCGGATTTAAGACGTTATAGACTTATTTCCATAGGATTTAAAATGAATTATATGAAACTATTTTTTCCAATTATTATAAGTCTTTTATGTTTTTCAACTATGGCTTTTATGTCAGATCAACCTCCTACACTCAAATTTGCATTACTGAAATATGCAGGTGGAGGTGACTGGTACAATGATGTTAATTCACTGCGTAATCTTGCCCAATTTTGCAACCAGAAGATGGGAACAAATTTTGAACTGGATTTTGCAGCTGTAGAACCCGGCAGCCAGGAATTATTTGCTTATCCGATCACCTATATGACAGGTCATGGTAATGTTATCTTTTCGGATGCCGATGCACTAAACTTGAGAAAATATCTTATAGGTGGTGGTTTTCTTATCATCAATGACGATTATGGTATGGATCCATATATACGTCCTGCTATGAAAAAGGTATTTCCAGAATTGTCGATGCTGGAAATACCTGTCAATCATCCGGTATATCATTCGATGTATGACTTTAAAAATGGAATGCCCAAGATCCACGAACACGACAAAAAGCCTGCACAGGGTTTTGGACTTTTCTGGGAAGGTCGATTGGTCGCATTTTATAACTATGAAACTGACTTGGGGGATGGTTGGGATGATGTTCACAATGACCCATTCGAACTCAGATTGATGTCATTGCAAATGGGGGCGAATATGGTGAAATACGCGTTCGAAAAATGATAAATTATAAATGGTGAATGATAAGTGATAAGTGATAGGTGATAAGTGATAAGTGTCTTGTGATAATGATAGTTGATAAGTGATAAGTGATAAGTGATAAGTGATAAGTGATAAGTGATAAGTGATAATGATTAATAATAATTAATAATTAATAATTAATAATTAGCAAATGAATATCGAGGAATTTCAAGTATACTGCTTATCAAAACCCTTGACTACAGAAGATTGCCCATTCGGTCCCGAAACGCTGGTGTACAGAGTGGCAGGCAAGATATTTGCCCTGACAGGATTGGATTCTGTGGATCTGAGTGCCAATCTGAAATGTGAACCGGAATATGCAATTGAATTGAGGGAAAGATATGGAGCTGTCCAGCCCGGCTATCACATGAATAAAAAATTGTGGAATACTGT
>JAYUWT010000319.1:0-10625 GCA_043753405.1 Saprospiraceae bacterium
TTTGGTATCTACCTGTGAAAAAAAAATTTGTGGAACTTTGTTTTTTTTGTGAGACTTTGTGAAATAGAAAATACGTTAAGGTATAGTAGGGATTTAAAGATATGGTCGACAGGCTGTATATTTTACGGAGTACTATTAAAAAAGATATGTACTTTTAGCTATTATATGAAAATTAATAATATTAAAAAATAGTAATTCAAAAAGTATGAAAAAACAATCAATTTATTTAACAATCACTTTTCTGGCAATTTTCGCCTTCGCCGGTTTTGGTCAAAAGGTGAACCTGGATGGGGACCTGTCTTTTCTAAAGGGTGTAAAAAAAGTTGCACTTCAATACAAATATGACAAAATGGGAGTTGGGAAATTTAAATCAGGTGATGAATACATAGCTAAGAAAAAAGCAGAATACAATGAAAAAGAAGCGGGCAAGGGAGATACATGGGCTAAAGCCTGGGTGAGTGACAGAGAAACAAGATATCAGCCAAAATTTGAAGAATTACTGGCCCTCAATTTGGAAACTATAAACTTCGATGAAAATAATAAGTCTGATTATACCATGATCGTAGAGACGGTCTTTACAGAACCGGGTTACAACATAGGTGTAATGAGTAAAAATGCTTCCATTGATCTCGTCATTTCTTTTGTAGACAAATCCGGTAAACAATTGGCTCAGATGAAGATCGACAGGATCCCCGGCAGGGATGCGATGGGTTATGACTTTGATACCGGAGTAAGGATCGAAGAAGCATATGCAAAAGCTGGAAAAACAGTCGGGAAATTTATAGATAAGGAGATCAATTGAAAATCAATTAATCCGTACTTTAAAAATATTAACTAAAGCAGTTCAGAGATCGGGACTGCTTTTTTTTATTGCATGATAGTACTGTGGTACAACATGATTTAAAAGTTATGTAAATATTAACCGATTCGCCAACCATATGATAACTTTATGCGTCATTAAGATATAAATAGTATAAAATGAAAAATTTAATTTTACTGCTCGCACTTTCAGCAACCTTATTTTCATCATGTCTAAAGGACTCATGTGATGAGACACGGACCTATACACAGTACGAACCGTCCTACAAAAATTTGGATGAGATCAGAAATGTTACAGCCGGAGATCCACAGGAATTAAAAGATCCGGGCCAGATATATATTTATAAAAAATACCTGTTTATCAATCAATTCCGGAAAGGCATCCATGTATTTGACAATTCTGACCCAGCACATCCGGTCAATCTGGCTTTTTATGATATTCCCGGAAGCGCTCAGTTGTCCATCAAGGATGATATGTTATATACTAATAATTATCTGGATCTGTTGGCTATCGACATCAAGGATCCTCTTAATATTAGCGTAGTTGATATAGAAGAATTTATATTTATGGATTCCTATGTTAGCAATTTTGGTGTTTTTGATACTGCCAAATCCCAGCTTATTGTGGAATATATCCCTACTCAGGTAACAGAAAAAATAGGATGCGATAACAGTTATTTTTATGGAGATTATTATAAAAATGGCGAATTTCTGTTTGTTGCAGATAACAGCGGTGTTTCAAATGGTAATCCCGGAGCTCAAAGCAATATCGGCGTAGGTGGTTCAACGGCAAAATTTACGATCACCGGAAATGCACTTTATACTTTAAGAAATTCAGAATTGTTGACTTTTGATATTTCATTGAAATTACCGGTGTATGCATCAGCCCTTCCATTGAAAATTTTACCTGAGACAGTATTTCCATTTAAAAATACAATACTCGTGGGTGGATCTTCAGGCATGACCATAATAAATATTGACAACCCACTGTCACCGGTAGAAGCAGGTTCCATCAATCATGTGACATCATGCGATCCTGTGGTAGCTGCGGATAATACTGCGTATGTCACACTATGGAACGGGTCTGAATGTGGCAATGGAAGGAATGAGCTTCAGGTGATAGATATTTCTGACCTGAATGCACCCATCCAGTTACATGCGCTCGTAATGAACAGCCCGAGAGGCTTAGCCATCAATGAAGACAAACTAATGGTCTGCGAAGATACATTTGGTGCAAAATTATTTGATGTTTCAGATAATACGAAAGCACCTCAACCATTGGCAACTTACCCCGAGATAGTCAGCCAGGATGTGATCTGGATTGGCAGCAATTTTATCTTTGTTAGTCAGAATGGGATCGCCCAATACAAAATGGATGGAAATATATTGAACCTATTGTCAACAATTCCTATAAAACCCTAGCAATGACCAATATTTTCAACCTTTCGTGTCTGATCTTTATTTTAAGCATTCTATATTGTTCAGCTTCATGTGCTCAGGAAATGGCGAACAGGGTTGTTGACAGGATATATCTGAAAGATGGGTCCACGTTGATAGGCCATGTCACTTTTGGTGAAAGCAATTACATCATTACCCTTTTGGATGGTCAAAAGTTAAACATTCCCAAATCCGAGGTAAAGAAAATTATTCAAAATGCGGATACAGCCCGGGAAAATGCGCAGCCATTTAGTTTAGAGAATAAAAGAAAAGGAGGCATAGCTCATCAGTTTGGACTATCAATTATTACTAATGGAGGTACTACAGATGAATATTATTTTTATAATTTAAATGACAATTCATACGGTGGATTTCAGATCGATTACACATTTCAGAAGTTTATCAACAGATACTTTTCCGCAGGTTTAAAATTGGGATTACAGAAAGCATTTTATATTGCTGAAGATGACCTTAATATCAATGTACCAATGGCAGTCAGTTGCACAAATTATTTTTTTACTAAATTTCCTTCCTTTTTTATCGACAACACGTTTGGATATAATTATCTGAGAAGCGGACAACTGGATTTCTATGGAATCAATAAAGGAGGCTTTTATTACACACCCAGTGTTGGTCTGAGAATACCGACCAAGCTGAATTATAATTTTTTATTCGGTTTTGGAATTAATTTTCAACAGCTTGAAACTAAAATAGTCAATGCATGGACATCAAGCTATAAAAAGTATGAAACTAAAAGGTATACAGTTTCATTAGCCATTCAATTTTAGTTTAGATCATCTGATTGAATCAATAAAAAAAATTATTAATTGTCAGATATAGCTAAAACATAATATGTTTGGATTATTTATTATGTTTTAACACTCTATTCTTAAAAAAATTACCAAAATTTTTCAATGGAATCCAACATAATTAATAATTATTATAATTATTGTTAATATGTCTTTTAACTATAAAAATTAGAGTATTTTTGTTTTCTTATTAAGCCTCAACCTGAATTAAATTTTAGGGTCTTATAGTATGAAATCTACGCCGATTTTATTTTATATTTTTCTTGCTTTTATATCTGATATCAATGCTCAATGTGGTTTTACAGGTAATGAGATCATCCCGGATGCCAATACCACTCAAGTTTCTTTAGATGTAAATGGTGCTTTCAATAATGACCTTGCAAGTGCAACACAAGGTGTTTGTGCAGTCCGGATAAGCTTCCTGCATCCTCATATAGGAGACCTTTCCATAAGATTGCATTCACCTTCCGGCCAGGTAATTACCTTAATTGGCAATATAGGCAACAGCGCCAACACCTCCAATAGTGTATGGGATGTAACTTTTATTCCTACAGGAAGCCCACCAATGCCTGATATCGGTATATTACCACAATGGTCTAATACATCCAACTGGCAAGCTAACAGCACTTATACAGGAACTTATTTTCCGGTGACGGGTAATAATCTGGGACAATTTAATTCAGGCGCTGTTAATGGACTCTGGACCATAGAATTGATAGATGGCTTGAGTCTGGACATCGGAGAATTGTTGAGATTTTCAATAGAATTTTGTGATCCTTCCGGGATTTCTTGTACATCGTGTTTTAAAAAAGCTGGAGTATTGCCCGCACAGGTGATAACTGCGTGCGCTGGCAGTGTTGAATTAAATACAAATATTACTCCCTCTTTTCCATACGGCAACAATGGAGCCAATACTTCCTACAAATATATAGTTTCAATTCCCGGTGATCAGATAATTGCCTTATTGGACGTGATCGACATGCGTTCATTTCCGGAAGGAAATTATACGGTGTGTGGTTTTGCCTATGAAGCATCCAATGCCAATCTGCTTCCTGCAACAGATAGTACAGAATCTTTTACAGCCTGGAAAAACCAATATTTCAATGGGACTCCGGAATTATGTGGTGACCTTACCAATGAATGTATTGTATTTCATATTTTGGAAAAAAGTCCTTTACAAGAGTTTACACAATACATTTGCGGTGCAGGTCCGATCACTATTCAAGGACAATCAATCACTGCCCCCGGAAACTATAATTATACTTTTACAAATAGATTTGGTTGCGATAGCAGCTTGACCTATGAAGTTTTGCTGATAAATTTCAATCCAATTTTAACCGTTTCCAATGTCCTGAGTTGTAATAAAAGTAAGGCCATAATCCATTCCAATAGTAACGACTTCCCTGTGGACTCTTATTATTCCTGGTTTAATGGCAATGGAACACTTAGTAGTGGTATCAACTTAGACACACTTGAAGTTTCAGCACCGGGAACCTATTTTCTGGCACTTGAGAAAGATGGTTGTACCGATACAGTGTCTGTTCAGGTCACTTCAGATATTACACTTCCTCAGATCACGCTTACGTCGACACATTTGAATTGTTTAATGCCTGTACGGACGATCAGTGTCGTATCCAATCCATCCAATGTAATTATCCTGTGGTCAGGACCAAACGGGTTTAGTTCTACACAGACTAACCCAACTGTTACTGTCCCCGGCATCTATACTGTAAAAGTTACCAAACCTGACGGTTGTAGTATGATGGGTCAAGTCAAAGTAACAGGAGATTTTCAAATTCCACAATTTATTTTTATTGACCCTCTGAAACAGTGCTCCAATGAAGTTGTTACAATTGCAATACAATCCACGGCCGATATTTCAACTTATGTATGGAGATTATCTAATGGACAATCTTTTACTACACCTTCTGTCACAACTCCTCTTAATGGTTGGACCTACCTTACAGTTACTGCCACTAATGGTTGCAAATATACAGACAGCATTGACATCAAATTTTTGTTTCAAAATCCTGTTTTAAACGTGCGCGATACATTTATAAATTGCTCACATCCTCAGGTAAATTTACCTGTTACCACACCCGAATTCAGCTTTAGCATTCTATGGACCGGATCCAATGGATTCACTTCCGATCAGCTGGCTCCTCTTGTTACTGAAGCAGGAATATATCAGGCAACGGCTATTGAGCCGAATGGATGCCAAACATTGATTTCCGTTATAGTCTCTGAAGATTTTGTACCCCCCACTTTAAGTATCACTCCGGCATCTTTCGGTTGCAAACAAGATAATTTAAATATAAATACAACACCTCTACCCATTAATGTACAATTTAGTTGGTTGGGACCTAAAAATTATGTGTCAGGAGTAGAAGATCCACTTGTATTCGAGACGGGTTGGTATTTTGTTACTATTACAGCTTCAAATGGATGCACGAAGATAGATAGCATTTTTGTAGGATTGAATCCGGCTAATCCAGATATTATTGTAGATGACGATACATTAACCTGCCTTAAAGATACTGCCCAATTATTTGTAAATGTAATTAACCCGGCAGGAGCTCAAGTAGTTTGGACAGGCCCGAACGGTTTTAATTCCACTTTGCTTGATCCTTATGTTGATGTTCCCGGCAAATATTGGGTGAAAGTAACGAATCCAATTTCTGGTTGTTTTACAAATAAATCAGTACTGATCGTCGATCTTACTTCTTCACCGGATGTTATTCTTTATCAGGACAGTATCAATTGTATCAGGGACCAGGCGAGATTTGGATTTATGCAGAACATCCTGATCGATGATTATTACTGGATCACTCCTACAGATGATACCATAAGAAATACAAATGAATTATTTTCAACTACTGTAGATACTTTTGATTTGGTTATTTATAACATTTTTGGCTGCCGGCTGGATACCTTTATTCATACAGCCATTGATTCCAGTAAGCCGGTCATAACTTTAAATGATCATTTTATTACATGTTCGACACCAATTGTTACTTTAAATGTTTCCTCTTCTTTTGCTATTGTTAATATTATTTGGACATTTCCGGATGGAACCCTGCATACAGATATCAATCCTAATACATCTCAATATGGTATTTATAAAGTGAAGATTAACGGTGTCAATGGTTGTGCTGACTCAGCCCAGATGCAGGTATTGCCTGATACCATGGAGCCTGATGTCGAGGTATTAGGCGGAACATTTACATGTAAAGATAAATTTTTCATCCTCGATTATAGTACAAGTGATACCAATGGCACCATCTTTTGGACCGGGCCGGAGAATTTTTCATCTATTGAACCGAATCCGCAAGTGTCAATATCGGGCATGTATTATCTGAGAATAACGGGTTCTAATGGTTGTACGGGTTTGGATTCTTCATTTGTAAGCTTATCAGATGTAGCACCTTCTTTGGAATTGGCTGATGATACAATCAACTGCCGAAAAAACCCTTTGATCCTGCGCCCTGTCTCAAATGCTGTTTCGCCCATTTACATCTGGAAATCGCCTGATGGGAGTTTATCCGGATATGATAGTCTTATAGTCACCCAGCCAGGAATATATACCTTGGCGATCATTGATGCATTTGAGTGTATCAGTTATGATACAGCCACTGTGGGGATCGATACTATAAAACCGCTTACTTTGATCAGTAATAACTATTTTCTAACTTGCACCAATGATTCATTAACTCTAAAAGCAAGTGATAGCGTCAATCTATATACTTTTGAATGGCTGAACAGTATGGACGTCGTAATAGGTAGAGATTCGCTACAATTGCTCACTGATGCCGGTATCTATAGTTTAAAGATTAAAGGTAATAATGGATGTGAGGGAGTATTTCCATTTATTGTCACAACAGATTATATTAAACCGGACCTTATTGCAAAAGGTGGGGAATTAAATTGTGATTTTACTAAAATAGAACTTGATGCTGCCTCGTATACTGCCAATGTTCAATATGAATGGGATATCAACAATATGCAGATATTCAACAGAACTCATATCGTGGACCAGGTGGGTTTTTATTCCGTCACAGTTACAGCCCCCAATGGGTGTTTCTCTGATACTGTTGTGGAAGTGACCTCCAATTTTTTAATTCCTGATCTTATGACAGTAGACGGCTCATTATCCTGTGATTCCAGTAATTATTTGTTGCAGGCGCAAACCCTTAGTACCGGTAGTTCATATGGTTGGTTTGGACCCAATAGTTTTTTTTCTGAGATGCAAAATGTGTATATAGATGAAATCGGCACTTATTATATATTTTTGAAAGGAATAAATGGTTGTTTGAATATTGATACCATTGAAGTAGACAACAATCCATTGCATCCTGTCTTCAGTCTTAACACAGATTCAATAACTTGTTATACACCGCAAGTTCCAATTAATGTGATCCATACTGATACCCTCGAAAGATATACCTGGATTGGCCCTGGCGGATTTACAAGCACCACGGATAGTTTAATTGTCTATTCAGGAGGAACATATTTTTTGACAGGGTATGGTGAAAATGGATGTCCCACATTGGATTCTATATTTGTTCCTATGGATGTAATGATTCCTGATGCTTCATTTTCTTCTATGGATTCTATTTTATGTGAACACAGGGTGATAGAATTAAATGCAAATATTCCTCCATTGGGAGATAATTATTCTTATCTGTGGTCGTCTTTGGTTGGGAATATTCTTTCAGATGCGTCAGATACAAGTATTCTGATCCGTGATCCGGGTATTTATAGTATTACTACCCAAAATCTACGCAATGGGTGTGTCTTTACTTTTACTGATTTGGTAAAAGAAAAACCCAACCGGATCAGCGAGATTATAGTTGACATCATGAATACGTCCTGCAAGGAGTTGAGCAATGGTACCATTCAGATCATATCAGTTCCGAATGCTATAGGATCATTAGAATATAGCATCATAGAAGGGTACTATACGGAATATGATTATTTCAACAGATTGGCCAAAGGGGAATACACCATAGGCGTCAAAGATGAATATGGATGCACTTTTGAACAGCAGTTTACGATGGGTGTTGAAGATCCAATTGCTGTCGATCTGGGACCGGATACTGTAATAACTTTAGGGCAAAATATAATCATTGATCCTGATTTTGCTGTAGATACATCTGATATACTCAAAATTATCTGGGAAAATGCACCTGATGGTTGTAACCAATGTCTGTTATTTGAAGACCAACCCCTCAAAACAATTATCTACAAAATAATTATATATACTGAAGAGGGTTGTGTTGATGAAGATGAAAAAAAGGTCGTGGTTCAGTCTATGGATCATATATTTATTCCTAATGTTTTTTCACCAAATGGTGATGGGAAGAATGACAGGGTTCAGATCAGTGTATCGACAGCTGTCAAAGTTATCAAGTCCTTCAGGATCTATGACAGATGGGGCAATCAGGTTTATGGAGTGAATAATTTTGATCCCGAGGACAGTAACATTGGATGGGATGGCTCTATGAAAGGTGACCCTTTGAATCCTGCCGTGTTTGTATATTATATAGAATATGAACTATTGACCGGCTTACCTTTAGTACAGAAGGGCAGCATTACATTAGTGAGATAGTATTATAGTGAATAGTATTGAGTGAATAGTATTATAGTGGAAAGTATAATAGTGAATAGTATTAAGGGGGAAGAGTCACGGCTTGCCCGTTGCCCGGTTGAGAAAATGTAATAACGTAAAAAGGGCTCGACTTGCCCGTTGCCCGATATTAAAAGTATATAAGTTTAAAATATAATATCGTAAAAAGGGTTACGGCTTGGCTGTTGCCTTTCCTACCAGTGTGACGTTAGTGAGGTAATTATTAAAATTTAAATTAATTAATTTCTTTGAAGATTTGTTGAAGCTCTTTTTTCGAAATATTGTTTTTCGAAGATTTTTCGTAAATAAATGTCAAATAGATATTCTTTTCACTTATTCTAACATAAGTTATTATTCTTGCGCTTCCTGATTTACCTTTTTTTAAAGAAGAAATAGAAAATCGTACCTTGTAAAAATTGTTTCCTAAAGGTATTCCCGAAGTAGGATCCTTCTCAATTATTCCGACAAATTGATGAAAGTCTACTTTTAACGAGGAGTATTTTTTAAATAATACTTTAACTTGTTTTTCAAACACAGGAATAGTTAGAACGTTATATATCATCTAACAAAGCCTTTATCGGACGAGCTTTTATTTTACCTACATTGACCTGATTTAATTGCTTGATAGCTGATTGGAGTTCTAGTAATAATTTTATTGATGAATCTTCTTCGAGCTGTTCAAGGTCTTTGTAGCGTTTTTTAATTGCCTGCCAATCTTTAATTGGAATGAATACTCCGGTGGCTTTACCATTATTATCTTCGATTAATTGTACCTTCATTTTCAGAAAATTTTATAGTTGAATGTAAAAATAATCCAAAATTTATAAAAGGAGTAAAGTTTATAAACTGAGGAAATAAAAAAAGCCACGTCTTCCGACATGGCTTTTTTAATATCTTGAAAAGTATTCTTTACTTAACGCTAGCTACCACTGCTTTGAAAACATCTGAATGATTCATTGCCAGATCTGCAAGGACCTTTCTATTGAGTCCTATATTTTTCACTGAGAGGGCATTGATCAATCGTGAATAAGACATTCCTTCCATACGTGCAGCAGCGTTGATACGCGCTATCCATAATCTTCTGAATGCTCTTTTCTTGTTTCTACGGTCGCGGAAAGCGTAACCGTTTGCCTTGTCAACAGCATTTTTTGCTACTGTAAGGACTTTTGATCTCGCACCAAAGAATCCTTTGGCTGCTTTTAATACTTTTTTTCTTCTTTTTCTGGACGCTACTGCGTTTACCGATCTAGGCATAATAATTTGGTTTTAGTACGATACAGGGTTTATTTTAATAAAACTTTGATCCTGTATCCTCGTTAAAAAATGTTTGTCTTAATAAGAAGTCGCCGGAACGATCTTATTGAATTCCAAGTAGAGCCTTAACTCTCTTTTGATCAGCTTTACTTACCAACGTGCTGTCACGAAGAGCAAGTTTTGCTTTCTTAGATTTGTTTCTCATCATGTGAGAGGTCTTTGCTTGAAATCTTTTTACTTTCCCCGAACCCGTCAGCTTGAAACGCTTCTTGGCACTGGAATGTGTCTTCATCTTAGGCATAATGTCTATGCGTATTTATTATGGTTAAACAAATTAGGGTGCAAAAGTAATCAAATAAATTACAACAAAGATACCTTTGTAGAAAAAAATAAAATAAAGTGTTGGACGTTTGTTGTGGTGAGGAGATTGATAAAACTTATAAGAAATTGACAATGGACAATTGAAAATTGATAATGACGCGGAGATGAAACAGATTTCTTAAATCTAAACATCCTTTCGCAGTGGCCTACAGCTTATATCCTAACGACTACTTCAATAATTAATGGATTCTTTTTAACACAAAGGACTCTAAAGGAGACACAAAAAGCACAAAGGAGTATTATTTTGAGATAAATTATCTTAGTGTCAAGCAGATATAAACTTGCCCTTTAAAAAGAAA